>JAGOEY010000063.1 GCA_017997515.1 Burkholderiaceae bacterium
CGCTTCCCTGAGGGAAGCACTAGCTGGTTTAAGAAACCTTCCGCGACACGGCTGAACCGATTGGCGGATGCGACTGTGGCTGGGGAAGGGCCTTGGTAACAGCGCGGATTGTGCCACTGAATGGCAACGACAGCTATCACGACCTGCCGATGCCCTGCACAAATTCACGCAGTGCGGGCTTTTCCCCACAACTGAGCCAGACGATCGGCCACACCACAGGGGGGCGAAATATGCGCGGAAATGTGAGCGCTGGACAAAAGAAAACGGGGTACAGCAAATGCTGTACCCCGTTTATTTTTTTGGTCGGTGTGAAAGGATTCGAACCTTCGACCCCTTGCACCCCATGCAAGTGCGCTACCAGGCTGCGCCACACACCGATCTAAGCCTCAAATTATAACCTGCGAATCAGTGGGTTGGCGCGAGTAGTTCACGAATTTCAAATAACTCGCGCCGCACAAGCATCAGCTGCCGAGAAGCTTCTTCGCCACCAACGCCGAGGCTGTCCGAGAAAAGCAAAGTCTCCAGCGCCCCGTCGTCACCTCCACAGCCGTCCGCGTCACCTGATGCAAGGCCATGGGATACCGCCGTGTCACGGCCTGGTTGCACCAGTTCGTGGAGTTTGTTGCGTGCCCCACTGATCGTGAAACCCTGGTCATACAGCAGCTCGCGAATCCGGCGGATCATAAGCACTTCATGGTGCTGGTAATAACGGCGGTTGCCTCGGCGCTTCATGGGCCGCAGCTGGGTGAACTCCTGCTCCCAGTACCGCAGCACATGCGGTTTGACATCACACAAGTCGCCCACCTCACCGATGGTGAAGTAGCGTTTTGCGGGAATGGACGGAAGCGCAGGTGCCATAAGTTACAGGCGGTAAGTTCAGAGCGGAAGGGACGAGGTTACTGCAAGTACGCCCTTGGCGGGCAATATCTTGTGTGCAGAATTTGGCATTTCCGCCGAGTCACTGCGCGCACTATGACTGGATTTGCTCCTTGAGCTTGTGGCTGGCGTGGAACGTGACCACCCGGCGCGCCTGGATCGCAATCGCTTCGCCGGTGCGCGGGTTGCGTCCGGGGCGGGCGGCTTTGGTCCGAATCTGGAAGTTGCCAAACCCGGATATCTTGACATCGTTGCCTTCCACCAAACTGTCGGAGATGAGGTCAAAGAACGCATCCACCATGTCTTTGGACTCGCGTTTGTTCAGGCCGATCTGCTCGAACAACAGCTCAGCCAGTTGCGCTTTCGTGAGCGCCGGGGTTTCCAGCGACTCGACGGTGAATTCCATGGTGTCGTCCACTTCTCGCGTCTCCTTGTTCATGCCCGCAATCGGGCGTTGACATCACTGGACAGGCGCGCCAGCACAGCTGCCACTGCAGCCTCAATCTGGTCTTCCGCCAGCGTGCCTTCGGCGCTGTTGAGGGTCAGGCGCAAAGCCAGGCTCTTCTCACCTGCAGACAGCGCACCCGGCGCTGCCATCTCGCCATCTTTCACGGGCTTGGGGCGGTACACATCGAACAACACCACGTTGCGCAACAAACCACCCGTAGGTGCGGCATGGACGGCCGCCACCACGTCGGCCAGCGTGACACGCTCCTGCACAATCACGGCGATGTCACGCTCCACCGACTGGTGTTTGGCAACGGCACTGAACACGGGCACGGTGCGCTGCACAACGGCATTCAGGTCCAGTTCGAACAGCACCGGTGTCTGGGTGAAGCCATAACTCTGGCGCCAGCGGGGATGGAGTTCACCAACAAAGCCAATCTCTTGGCCAGCCAATACCACCTTGGCACAACGGCCGGGGTGCATGGCGGGATGCTCCGCAGGCACAAACTGCGCCACAGCAGGTGCCAGCAAGGCCTCCACATCCCCTTTCAGATCGTAAAAACCTGCGCCCTGCTCTTTCACGCCCCATTGCAGTCCATCGACGGCACCGTACGCCAGACCCGCCACACGCATGGGTTGGTTAAACCCTTCCACGGTGGTGTCGGAATCGGGCACTGACGCATCGCGCAGAAACACGCTACCCACCTCGAATACACGCACCCGGGGTGCCTTGCGGTCGAGGTTAAACTTCAAAACTTGTAGCAAAGAACCCAGCAGGGACGAGCGCATGACGCTCATTTGGCTTGCAATCGGGTTCAGCAGCTTGATGGGATTGGGGTTGCCCGCCAGCTCATGCTCCCAGCGTTCTTCCACAAAGCTGAAATTAATGGTCTCCTGGAAGCCCAAACCGGCCAGCGCACGCCGCACGGCGAACGGACTGCGGCGGTTTTCCGGGCGCACCTTGGCAGTGATGGGGGCCAAGGGCGGCGTGGTCGGCAGCTGGTTGTAGCCGACCATCCGCACCACTTCTTCGATCAGGTCTTCTTCGATCGTCAGGTCGAATCGGTAGGACGGAGGGGTCACGGTTAACACACCGTCGCCCTCCACCACCGGCAAACCCAGGCGCGTTAGTGCACCGGCGCACTGCGTTTGTGTCAGCGGCATACCAATGATCTTGGCGGCGCGTGCCACACGCAGCGTGACGGGCTGGGCCTGCGGCACGTTGACCTGTACATCGTCCATTGGCCCGGCTTCGCCGCCGCAGATGTCCAGGATCAGCTGGGTGATACGTTCCAGGTGCTTCACCGTGGTGCGGGCATCCACACCACGCTCGAAGCGGTGCCCGGCGTCGGTCGAGAAGTTGTAACGACGCGAACGGCCGGCAATTGATTTGGGCCACCAGAAAGCGGCTTCGGCGTAGATATTGACTGTGTCATCCGACACAGCTGTGGCGTCACCGCCCATGATGCCGGCGAGAGACTCGACCTGCTGATCATCAGCGATCACGCCGACTTTTTCATCGACCGTGACGGTGTTGCCGTTCAGCAGCTTGAGCTGTTCACCCGGTTGGCCCCAGCGCACATCGAGTCCACCGTGGATTTTGTCCAAGTCAAAAATATGCGACGGGCGACCCAACTCGAACATCACGTAGTTCGAGATGTCCACCAGTGCCTTCACACTGCGCTGGCCACAACGCGCCAGGCGGTCCACCATCCACTGCGGGGTGGTGGCTTTGGGGTTGACGTTGCGCACCACACGGCCCGAGAAACGGCCACACAGGTCGGGGGCGCTGATCTTGACGGACACGCGGTCGGCATTCTTCACGGCGACAGCCGGAAAGCTGGGCTGCAGCAAAGGTGCACCCGTGAGTGCAGCAACTTCACGTGCCACGCCGTACACACTCAGGCAATGCGCCAGATTGGGCGTGAGTTTGAGCGTGAACAGCGTGTCATCCAGCGCCAGGTGTTCGCGGATGTTCTGGCCCAAGGGTGCATCGGCAGCCAGCTCCATCAGGCCGCCGTGGTCTTCGGACAGCTTGAGTTCACGCGCCGAGCACAACATGCCCTGGCTTTCCACGCCGCGCAGCTTGCCCACCTTGATCAGGAACGGTTTGCCGTCTTCGCCCGGTGGCAATTCGGCACCGACCAGTGCGCAGGGCACACGGATGCCGACCCGCGCGTTCGGTGCGCCGCAAACAATGTTCAGCAGCTCGGGCTGGCCGACATCCACTGTGCAGACACGCAGGCGGTCAGCGTTCGGGTGTTGTTCAGCCGTCTTGATTTCGCCCACCACGATGTGGGTGAACGGTGGCGCAACCGGCTTGAGCTCTTCCACCTCCAGACCCGCCATGGTCAGGGTTTCGGCCAGTTGTTCAGTGCTCAGGTCAGGGTTGCAGAATTCGCGCAACCAGGATTCAGGAAATTGCATGTTCGGTACTCGTGAATGGGTTATTGAAACTGGCTCAGAAAGCGGATATCGCCATCAAAAAACAGTCGCAAGTCGTTCACGCCGTAGCGCAACATAGTGAGCCGGTCGGGGCCCATACCAAAGGCAAAACCAATGTATTTTTCAGGGTCCAGGCCCATGTTGCGCACCACGTTCGGGTGCACTTGGCCAGAGCCCGCCACCTCGAGCCAGCGACCTGACAGCGGCCCGCTCTGGAACTGGATGTCCACTTCGGCACTGGGCTCGGTGAATGGAAAAAAGCTGGGGCGGAAGCGAAGCACCAGATCGTCCGATTCAAAAAAGGTACGGCAGAAATCCGTGAAGACAACCTTCAGATCCTTGAAGCTCACGTTCTCGCCGATCCACAGGCCTTCACACTGGTGGAACATCGGCGAGTGGGTGGCGTCGCTGTCCACACGGTAGGTGCGGCCCGGCGCGATCACGCGGATTTCAGGCATGGCGCCACCGGCATCAATCAGCGCACGGTGTTGCTTCACATGCTGGATCGCATGGCGGATCTGCATCGGGCTGGTGTGGGTGCGTAGCAGGTTCGGGGCGGTGGCTGTGCCGCCCTCGACGTAAAAAGTGTCGTGCATCGAACGCGCTGGATGGTCTTCGGGCGTGTTCAGTGCAGTGAAGTTGAACCAGTCGGACTCGATCTCGGGGCCTTGTGCCACTTCAAAACCCATGGAGCCAAAGATCGCCTCGATACGCTCCAGCGTCAGCGACACGGGATGCAGGCCGCCCTGCCCGCGTTGGCGGCCTGGCAACGTAACGTCCAGCGCTTCGGCTTTGAGTTGGGCGTTCAGCTCGTCGTCGGCCAGCGCCTGGCGACGGGCTGTCAGCGCAGCTTCAATCGCCTGTTTGGCGAGGTTGATGGCAGCACCCAGGGATTTCTTCTCGTCCACGCTCAGGGCGGCCATACCCTTCATCAGCTCGGTGATGCGGCCCGATTTGCCCAGGAACTGCGCCTTGGCATTTTCCAGATCGGCAGGGGTGGCAGCTTGCAGGAAACTGGCCTGTGCGGCCCCGACGATGGAATCCAACTCGTTCATAAAATTCTCTTGAAAATGACAAAGGGCTAGTGCCTTTTAAAGCCCTAGCCCTTGTTTTATTTGCACAGGACGCTATTCAATGAATAGCAGTCTGCCGCGAAAATCAAGCAGCCAGCTTGGCCTTGACTTGCTCCACGATGCTGGCAAAAGCCGCCTTGTCATGCACAGCGATATCGGACAGCACTTTGCGGTCGATCTCGATGGCAGCCTTCTTCAGGCCATTGGCGAACTGGCTGTAGGTCAGGCCGCATTCACGCGCAGCGGCGTTGATACGGGCAATCCACAACTGACGGAACACCCGCTTGCGGGTACGACGGTCACGGTAGGCATATTGCCCAGCCTTCATTACCGCTTCTTTGGCGACGCGGTAAACATTGCCGCGGCGACCGCGGAAACCTTTGGCAAGGGCGAGAACTTTTTTGTGGCGGGCGCGAGCCGTTACACCACGTTTGACGCGAGGCATGTGATTACTCCTTGTTCGTCGTTAGTTAAATGCCACGGCCGGGCAACATTTGCGCGACATGACCCATATTGGTCTCATGCACCGCAGTTGCTCCACGCAGTTGACGCTTGTTCTTGGTGGTCTTCTTGGTCAAGATGTGACGTTTGAAGGCATGACCGCGTTTAACGGTGCCACCTGGACGGACTCGGAAACGCTTTTTAGCGCTGCTCTTGGTCTTCATTTTGGGCATATCAATGCTCCTTTTACATTGTGCTCGTGAGGCGTTCGCAAAACCGTTGCGAACTTGTTGGCCCCGAGCCACTTGTGGGCGGCATAAAGCCACCACTTTGGTGCAGCGGACGAATCCGCCACGTATGCAGCAGCACTTTTCAGTGCCACCACACTGCCCACACCCACACAAGGCGGATGCCGGACAAATCTCTTACTTACTCGCTTGCAGCCACCGGTTCGACTGCAGCCTTGGGAGCAGGCTTCTTGCGGCCGGGCGCGATCATCATGATCATCTGGCGCCCTTCCAGCTTGGGAAACTGCTCCACGATGATCAGGTCACCCAGGTCATCACGGATACGTTGCAGCAAAGCCATGCCGATTTCCTGGTGCGTAATTTCGCGTCCCCGGAAGCGCAGCGTGATCTTGCACTTGTCACCTTCTTCAAGAAAGCGCCGGATATTGCGCATCTTGATGTTGTAGTCGCCATCATCGGTACCAGGCCGAAACTTGATTTCCTTGATTTCGATAACCGTCTGTTTGGCCTTGGCCTCCGCCGCACGCTTCTGCTCCTGGTACTTGAACTTGCCGTAGTCCATCAAACGGCAAACAGGAGGCACTGCGGTCGCCGCAATTTCCACCAGATCAACATCCAGCTCGCCCGCCATACGCAAGGCCTCTGAAATGCTGACGATGCCCAGAGGCTCGTTGTCAGGCCCGGAAAGTCGAACTTCCGGGGCCATGATTTCCCGATTCAAGCGGTGCTTGCGTTCTTCGCGGTGACGACGGTCACGAAATTCAGTAGCGATGGCTCTATCCTTCAAAAACATTTGCTACAAAACATGTAGCACATACCGTACGACTGGCGCGCGTCAGCAGCTTCTTTTATTCAAAATTAGCTTTTGAGGGCAATGTCACCAGCGATCTTTTGCGCGAACGCATCGAGGGACATCACGCCGAGGTCCAGATTGCCCCGGGCACGCACAGCAACGGCGCCTGCTGCCTTCTCTTTGTCGCCCACGACAAGGATATACGGCAGCTTTTGCATTGAATGCTCGCGTATTTTACGCGTAATTTTTTCGTTACGCAGATCGACCTGCACTCTAAGCCCTTGATTCTGCAGCGTTTTGGCAATTTCGCGACAGTAATCGTCTTGGGATTCCGTGATATTCAGGATCGAAACCTGCACCGGAGCCAGCCACGTGGGCAGTGCTCCCGCGAACTGCTCGATCAAAATACCGATGAACCGCTCCAGGCTGCCTACGATGGCGCGGTGCAGCATGATGGGACGGTGGCGTGCGCCATCTTCGCCCACATATTCAGCACCCAGACGCTCAGGCATGGATGGATCGACCTGGATCGTGCCGCACTGCCAGTGGCGGCCAATGGCGTCGCGCAGCGTGTATTCCAGCTTGGGGCCGTAGAAGGCACCGTCACCGGGTGCGATCTGGTATTCACAACCCGAACTCTCCAGGCTCTGGATCAGCGCCTGCTCCGCCTTGTCCCAGCTTTCTTCCGAGCCAATGCGTTTTTCAGGGCGCGTGGCGACCTTGTAGATGATGTCGGTGAAGCCGAAGTCCTTGTAAACCTTCTGCAGCAGCGCCGTGAAGTTGATGCACTCCTGCTGGATCTGGTCTTCGGTACAGAAGATGTGACCATCGTCCTGCGTGAACGCACGCACGCGCATGATGCCGTGCAAACCACCCGTGGGTTCATTGCGGTGGCACTGGCCGAATTCACCGTAGCGCAAAGGCAGGTCGCGGTAGCTCTTCACACCCTGGTTGTAGATCAGGATGTGGCCGGGGCAGTTCATCGGCTTCAGCGCGTAGTCACGCTTTTCCGACTCCGTCGTGAACATGTTTTCGCGGTACTTGTCCCAGTGGCCCGTCTTTTCCCACAGATTCTTGTCGATGATTTGTGGGCCCTTGACTTCCTGGTAACCGTTGTCGCGGTACACACGGCGCATGTACTGCTCCACCTCTTGCCAGATCGACCAGCCCTTGGTGTGCCAGAACACCGTGCCCGGCGAATGTTCGTCAATGTGGAACAGATCCAGCTCACGCCCCAGGCGGCGATGGTCGCGCGCTTCGGCTTCTTCAATACGCTGGATGTACGACTCCAAGTCTTTTTTGTCAGCCCACGCCGTGCCGTAGATACGCTGCAGCTGCTCGTTCTTGGCGTCACCGCGCCAGTACGCGCCGGACACACGCATCAGCTTGAACACCTTCAGGAAGCGCGTGTTCGGGACGTGGGGGCCACGGCACATGTCCACATATTCCTGGTGGTAGTACAGACCCATGGCCTGTTCGTCAGGCATGTCGTCAATCAGGCGCAGCTTGTAGTCTTCACCACGCGACTTGAACACCTCAATCACCTCGGCACGGGGCGTCATCTTCTTGATAACGTCGTAGTCCTTGGCGATCAGCTCCTTCATACGCTGCTCGATGGCGGCCAGGTCTTCCGGGGTGAATGGGCGCTCGTACGAAATGTCGTAATAGAAGCCCTCTTCAATCACCGGACCAATCACCATCTTGGCCGTGGGATACAGCTGCTTGACGGCGTGGCCAACCAAGTGGGCTGCCGAGTGGCGAATGATGTCCACACCGTCGGCATCCTTGGGCGTGATGATCTGCAGACGGGCACTGTGGTCGATGCTGTCGCTGGCATCCACCAGCCGGCCGTCCACCTTGCCTGCCACCGTCACCTTGGCCAGGCCAGGGCCGATGGAAGCAGCCACTTCGGCCACCGTCACCGGGCCGGGATATTCACGTTGGGAGCCGTCAGGGAGTGTGATTTGGATCATGGGTGTCGTGAAAAGCAAAAATTGAAACGCGAAAAAAAACGCGGACCAGACCGCGTTTTACTATGTATTTAGTAGCACTCTGCGCACAAGGCGCGCGGACTAGCGACCTGTGGGGCTTAAAAACCTCGTCGGTGTAGTTCGCGGTGTCATAACCAGGGTGCCTTTCTCGCTCTTGCTTGTTGAGCGCGCATTTTACCTGCGGTTTGTGTACTGCCGCACGCATCGACCATACCCAAAGCCCTACCAGCCCCACCACG
>JAGOEY010000306.1 GCA_017997515.1 Burkholderiaceae bacterium
TGCTCCCCCCCGGCTGGCCCCGCCCCCGTGGTTACTCCAACGGTGTCGCCGTCAAAGGCAGCATGGTGTTTGTGGCCGGCATGATCGGCTGGGACGCCCAGGGCAAGTTCCACACCAGCGACATGGCAGGCCAGGTGCGCCAGGCGTTGCAAAACATCGTGGATGTGCTGAAAGAGGGCGGTGCCAAGCCTGAGCACATCGTGCGGATGACTTGGTATGTCACCGACAAGAAAGAATACGTCGCCGCCTACCCCGAGATTGGTGTGGCGTTCCGCGAGCTGATTGGCAGCTTCAACGCCGTCATGACAGCCGTCGAAGTGGCCGCGCTGATCGAGGACCAGGCCAAGGTGGAAATTGAAGTGACGGCGGTGATCCCGGAGTAAACTGGTTTCGCTATTATTTTGATAGCTGCTTGCGCACAGCCAGTGTGCGCCAGAGCCCTGTTTTGCTTAAGAAAACAGGCCTGTCAGGCCGCCAGCGCCGCCTCGATGTCGGCGCTGAGTTTGGCCGGTGTGTCCATCGGTGCATACCGCCGGATCACCCGGCCGTCGCGCCCCACCAGAAACTTGGTGAAGTTCCACTTGATCGCCTTGCTGCCCAGCAGGCCGGGTGCTTCCTGGCTGAGCCACTGGTACAGCGGAGCGGCCTGTGCGCCGTTGACGTCGATCTTCGCCATCATCGGAAAACTCACCCCGTAGTTCAGCTGGCAAAAGCTGGCGATCTCGTCGTTGCTGCCCGGGTCCTGTGCGCCAAACTGGTTGCTGGGGAAGCCCAGCACCACCAGGCCCTGGTCGGCATAACTCTCGTGCAGCTTTTCCAGCCCGCCAAACTGCGGCGTGAACCCACAGGCGCTGGCGGTGTTGACGATCAGCAGCACCTTGCCCTTGAACTGCTTCAGGGCAACGGGTTTGCCGTTGATGCTCTGCGCTTCAAAGTCGTACACAGTGGTCATGGCGTGGTCTCCTGGAACAAGATACGCAAACGCACAGGCCCGTGCGTCAATGGTGGTTGTCGTGCCGGGCGATATCAAGCAGGTGCTCGACTTCGTCCTTGTGGTGGATGCAGTTGTGGGCATGCCAGCGCTGGATGATCCACATGAAACCTGCCACCAGCAGCCCGAAGATACTGATGGCGGTGTAGGCCGACAGGCCCATGCCGGTGCAGATGCTGTAGAACGCGCCCAGTCCCAGAATGCAGGCCTGCTCATTGAAGTTCTGCACCGCAATCGAGCGGCCTGCGCCCATCAGGTTGTGGCCCCGGTGCTGCAGCAGTGCGTTCATCGGCACCACCAGAAAACCGCCCAGCCCGCCCAGCAAAATCAGGAACGGAATGGCCACCCACAGGTTCCCGATGAAGTTCATCAAAATGATCAAGAGCCCCATCGCAATACCCAGCGGGATGACCTTGGTGGCCATGTCCAGCCGCATACGCATCGACGCCACCACGGCCCCCACGGCGGTGCCAATGGCCACCACACCGGTCAGTGATGAAGCCTGTGCCGTGTTGTAGCCCAGCGCCAATGAAGCCCAGGCCAGCACGATGTATTTGAGGTTGCCCCCCGCGCCCCAGAACAGGGTGGTGGTGGCCAGCGAGATCTGGCCCAGGCGGTCGTTCCACAGGCGCTTGTTGCACTGCCAGAAGTCCGGCAGCAGCCCCGCCAGGTTGCGGATGTGGCTTTGCTGCGGGTTGGCGCGCAGGGGGCGCATCTCCACGCCGGTGTGGGGGATACGTGTGTTGAACCACGCGGCCAGCAGGTAGACAAAAATGATGATGCCGATGGCCGCCTCGGGGGCGGTGTCGATGCCGGTGTCGATGAACGGAAGGTCAATCGCCAGCAAGTGCGAAGACGCCATGGCCCCGATGAGTTGCCCACCCAGCAGAATGCCGAGAATGATGGACGCAATGGTCAGGCCCTCGATCCAGCCGTTGGCCTTGACCAGCTGCGACGCGGGCAGCAGCTCGGTCAGGATGCCGTATTTGGCGGGGGAGTAGGCGGCGGCACCCAGCCCCACAATGGCATACGACAGCAACGGGTGGGTGCCAAACAGCATCATCAGGCAGCCCACCACCTTGATGGCATTGCTGATGAACATCACCCGGCCCTTCGGCATGGCGTCGGCAAACGCCCCCACCAGCGGCGCCAGCACCACATAAAACACCGCAAAAATCGGCACCAGCGCGGCACGTTCCCACTCGGCACCGCCCGATATCCGGATCAGCTCCACCGCAGCGACAAAAAGCGCGTTGTCAGCCAGTGACGAAAAGAACTGGGCTGACATGATGGTGTAGAAACCGCGCTTCATGGATGGGGCTGTAGGCTCTGTCGTTTGGCACCAGCGCGGCAGGTGCTTTGCATAAAAAGGGACTGTCTCCGAGTGAAGCGCGGTTATATCACGCGCCCCCTGGTGGCCAGTGCCACAATCCCCTGCATTACCGCCCTGCCCACGCCACCATGCCCCGTCCCATTCAAGCCACGATTCATACTGCGGCCTTGCGCCACAACCTGGAGCGGGTGCGCCAGTCGGTGCCGGACGCCCGCATCTGGGCCATCGTCAAGGCCAACGCCTATGGACACGGCATTGAGCGGGTGTTTGAGGGGCTGCGCGGGGCCGACGGTTTTGCGCTGCTGGACCTGGCCGAGGCCGCACGGGTGCG
>JAGOEY010000307.1 GCA_017997515.1 Burkholderiaceae bacterium
AAAAACCATTTCGTCCAGCCCGCCCCAGGCCCGCGCATCACGGGGGAGGGCATGGCGTGGCAGCGCGCCACGTAGGGCTCGGCGCTGAGGTATTCGAGGTTGATCCAGACAGGTTGTGGATGTTTTAGGCCCCCCGCGCTTATCTGCTGTGCGCAGTGCGCTATAAATTCAGGAGCAACTGTGCAGCCAAACGCCTCCACCAACACGTCACACGGTGCCAGGCCCTCCAGCGCCAGCGGCTGCGTCCATGGGTGGACTTCCACTCCGTCGCAGCCCTCAGGTGCCATCCATTGCAGCGCGGACGCGTCGTCCACCCACAGCCTTACCTGCTGGCCCTGCGCGGCCAGGTTGGCCGCCAGCCGCCAGCACACACCGATGTCACCGAAGTTGTCGATGACCTGGCAGAAGATGTCCCAGCGTCCTGTAGTCATTGCGATGCTCCAGCTGAGGTGCGCAGGTGATCCACCAGCAGGCGCGAGACGCTGGACAGCGATTCGTACGAGCGCACACACAGCACCAGCCGCCGTTGCGCCCAGGGCTCGGCCAGCGTGACCGTGCGCACCGCCAGCGATCCGCTGTAAAGCGCCGCACTGCCACGTGGCATCACCCCCACGCCCAGTCCTGCGGCGACCATCAGGCACAACGCGTCGTAGCCGGTCACCTGGATGCGCAGCTTCAGCGGCAGCTGTGCCTCGGCGGCGGCGCGGGTGAGCTGGTTGTTGATGGCGCTGCCCGGGTGCATGCCCACAAAGTCAAAGGCCAGTGCGTCCGTCAGTCGCACGGATTTGCGGCGGGCCAGCGGGTGGCCGGTGGGCACCACCAGCACCAGTTCGTCGGTGCGGTAGGGCAACAGGGTGAGTCTTTCTCCGTAAATGCCGTCGTTCAGGATGCCGATGTCGGCCGCGTTCTCCGCCACCGAATGGGCGATGGCGGTGCTGATCTGCTCCTGCAGCCGCACGTCCACCTGCGGGTGCTGCGCCAGAAAACGCTGCAGCTCACCGGGCAGAAACTGCGTGATGGCCGAGATGTTGGCCACCACCCGCACATGGCCGCGTGTGCCGGTGGTGTAGTCGCGCATCTGGGTGGCAATACCGTCCATGTCGTTCAACACGCCGCGTGCCAGGTGCAGCAGCGCAAACGCGGCGGCGCTGGGCTCAACGCCTTTGTTGCTGCGGGTGAACAGCTCAACACGCAGCGCGGCTTCCAGCTCGGACAAACGCCGGCTGGCGGCCGAGGGTGCAATGTGTTCACGTGCCGCCGCACCGGCGATGGTGTTTTCTTCCATCACCGCCACAAACAGCCGCAGGGACACAGGGTCGAGTTTCATGGGCCGTATCTTGCCATGCTGGATTGCGATGGCAGCTTCGCACATCAGCGTTTTGCAACCGGGAATGGTGCTGGGATGATCGCCACCCAGTCAGGAGACATAGACATGGATGTACAGACAAGCCCCGCAGCCTTGCAAGGCGTGCGGGTGATCGAGATGGGCCAGTTGATCGCCGGGCCGTTCTGCGGCAAGACGCTGGGTGAATTTGGTGCTGACGTGGTCAAGATCGAAGCGCCGGGCGCGGGCGACCCACTGCGCAACTGGCGGATGATCAAGGAAGGCACGTCGGTCTGGTGGCAGGTGCAGTCGCGCAACAAACGCTCGGTGGCGCTGGATTTGCGCCAGAGCGAGGGCCAAGACATTGCGCGCCGCCTGATTGCCGAGGCCGACGTGCTGATCGAGAACTTCCGCCCCGGCACGCTGGAGGGTTGGGGTATGTCGCCCGACGAACTCCATGTGCTCAACCCGGGCCTGGTGATCCTGCGTATTTCGGGCTACGGCCAGACCGGCCCGTACCGCGACCTGCCCGGGTTTGGGGTGATCGGTGAAGCCATGGGCGGCCTGCGCCACCTGACCGGTGAGCCGGGCCGGGTGCCGGTGCGGGTGGGGGTGTCGATTGGTGACACGCTGGCCGCGTTACACGGTGCCATTGGTGTACTCACGGCGCTGTACCACCGCAAGGTCAACGGCGGGCAAGGCCAAGTGATTGACGTGGCCCTGCACGAAGCGGTGTTCAACGTGATGGAAAGCCTGGTGCCGGAATACAGCGCCTTTGGTGCCGTGCGTGACGCAGCGGGCAGTGCGCTGCCGGGCATCGCACCCAGCAACGCCTACCCCTGCACCGACGGCTGGGTACTGGTGGCAGGCAATGGCGACAGCATCTTCAAACGGCTGATGGACACCATTAACCGCCCCGACCTGGGCACCGCGCCTGACCTGGCCGACAACGCAGGCCGTGTGGCGCGTGTGGGGGAGATCGACGCTGCCATCGGTGCCTGGACGGCCAACCGCACGGTGCAGGCGGTGCTGGATGGCCTGGGTGCGGCGCGTGTGCCTGCGGGCAAGGTGTACACCGCCCAAGACATCAGCGAAGACCCGCATTACCGCGCCCGCGACATGCTGCTGAAGCAGACCACACGCGACGGCTACGAGGTGGAAGTGCCCGGCATCGTGCCCAAACTGTCCGCCACGCCTGGCCGGGTGCGCAGCAGTGCGCCACATCTGGGCGACGACACCGACGCGGTACTGGCAGAAGCGGGCCTGACGCCAGAACAGATTGCGCTGCTGCGCAGCAAAGGGGTGATCCAATGAA
>JAGOEY010000308.1 GCA_017997515.1 Burkholderiaceae bacterium
GCTGGCCTTCAACGAACACCTGTTCAGCAAACTTCCGTTCAGCCCCGAAAAAGACTTCACCTATGTGGGCGGCATCAGCCGTTTCCCGCTGGCACTGGTGGTGCACCCGGGCTTCGAGGCGCAGACGTTGAAAGACTTCATCGCCTACGCCAAGGCCCACCCCGGCAGGATCAACTACGCGTCCCCTGGCAACGGTTCGCCGCACCATCTGGCGATGGAAATGTTCAAGCTGCGTACGGGTACCTTCATGACCCACATTCCCTACCGCGGCGCAGCGCCCGCCATGCAGGACGTGATGGGTGGGCAGGTGCCGTGTATGTTCCTCGACCTGGCCGCAGGCCTGCCGGTGATCCAGTCCGGCAAGGTGCGGGCACTGGCCATCGGTTCGGCCCAGCGCGCCACGCAGTTGCCCAACGTGCCCACCCTGGCTGAGGGCGGCGTGAAGAACTCGGAGGTGTTTGCGTTCCAGGGCATCCTGGCTCCGGCGGGCCTGCCGTCAGCCACCACCGGCCGCCTGAATGCCGAGCTGAACAAGGCGCTGGACAGCGAGGCCGTGAAGAAACGGATGGCCGACTTCAGCATGGAGGCTTTGCCCGGCACACCCGATCAGTTCAGGGCCTTCGCCCGCGCCGAGTCGAAGCGCTGGGGCGAGATCATCCGCACGGTGGGAATCAAGCTGGACTGAAAGTCCGTTATTTGGTCGGGGCTTGCGGCTTGCGTGGGGCCTCGTCCGGGGGTGTTTCTTCGGTCAGCGGTTTGCCCGACTCGTCAAACGTGCGCTCGCGCAGCGCGCGGCCCCGTTCGTCGTAGGTGGACTCGCTGCGCAAGATGCCGTAGGTGTCGTAGCGGCGGTGGACCCCCACCGGGGTGAGGGCGTAGCGGCTGGTGTTGGCAAACGCGCCTTCACTCGACAGGGTGCCGGTGTTGTAGAACTCGGTCATGGCCAGCACACGTTGCGTACCGGGGCCGGTGTCCTTGTATTCGGCCTTGCGCCGCAGCTGGCCGTTCAGGTAGTAGGTCTGTTCACTCGTGGGTTCACCCGCAGCCCAGCGGCGGTCACGCACCAGCACACCGGTAGGGGCAAACTCCATTTCGCGTTCCTGCACGGGGGTGGGGCCCGACACGTTCCAGTGCACCTCGCGGCGTTTGGTGCCGTCGGCTGCAAACGTGCGCTCGATGTGCTGCAGGGCGCTGAATTCTTCCTGCTTGGCCAGCTTGCCGTTGTCGCGCAGGGTGTCAAAACCAGTGCGTTTGCCGCCCTGGAACCGTGCCCGTGCCCGCACCTTGCCGGAGGGCGTAAAAAACTCCAGCTGCGACGCCGAGCCCATGAAGCCGCAGGCCCGCAGGTCGTCGAAGGTGGGGGCCATCAGGGGTCTGTCGGCGCACTGCAGGTTGCTGAGCTGGCCAGTGGGGGTGAACTCGACCACCCCGATTTCAGCACCCGCAGTGTCGTAGACCGAAGCCCGCTGCAGTTGGCCCGACGGGTAAAAGCGGCGAGATACCCCCACGATGGCGCCGTTGTCGTACAGCGTGTCGCGCAGCACCTGGCCGTCGGACGAGAACTCGCGTGTGCGGCCATGGGTGTTGCCCCGGCTGTTCAAGCTGCTTTCCTTGCGCAACTTGCCGTCTTCAAAGCTGCGCACCAGCCCCACCAGTTTGCCGTTCTGCACCTCCTGCTCGCGCTGCAGCAGGCCGGTTTCGCGGTCGGTGCAACGTACCAACCCGGTGTGGCCCTTGAGGCTGCGGGCCTGGGCCGGGTTAACCGAGACGCCGTTGATTTCACACTTCTGCGCGGCCTGGGCCGCAGCGCAGGCCAGCGCCGTGACACAGCAGGCCAGCACATGCCGTGGGGCCATACGCGGCACCAAGTGGGTGGGGTTGCAGCGGCTCACGTGGCGTAAACGGTGGCAAGGGAGCGGAAGCCTTTGACTTCCAGGGGGTTGCCAAACGGGTCGCAGAAAAACATCGTCCACTGTTCACCCGGCTGGCCTTCAAACCGCACCTGGGGCGCATAGATGAAGTCCGTGCCAGCCGCCTGCAGCCGCTGCGCCAGCGCCTGCCAGTCGGGCAGCGCCAGCACCAGCCCGAAGTGCGGCATGGGCACCAGCGTGTCACCGACATGGCCGGTGCGGGTGGTGGCAAACGGTTCACCCAGGTGCAGCGACAGCTGGTGGCCGAAAAAATCAAAGTCCACCCAGGTGGTGGTGCTGCGCCCTTCGGTGCAGCCCAGCACGGAGCCATAAAACTGGCGTGCTGCGTCCAGATCGCGGACGTGGATGGCAAGGTGGAACAGGCTCTGCATGGGGCTTGAGCTTATCAGCCAGTTTTGGCATGGGGATTTCGGTTTGTAACCATGGGTTTGCATGGCCACACGCGTCTGTCAGGCGAATGCAGGGCAAAGCGCAGGCCATAATCCCCCCATGCAAACCCTGCGCCGCGCCCACTTTCTTGCACGCCTTGTGCTGGTGTGGTTCGCGCTGTCGCTCGGTGTGGCGGCTGCGTCGCCGCTGGTGCAGCCCCGGGTGATGGAGCTGGTGTGCTCCAGCGCGGGGATGGTGAAGATCCTGGTGCAGACCGACGACGGGATGCAGGAGGTCAGCAACCACACCCTCGACTGCCCGCTGTGCCTGGCCGCTGG
>JAGOEY010000064.1 GCA_017997515.1 Burkholderiaceae bacterium
ATTCTCACGCCCATGATGGCGGCGTACATGCTCAAACCCATCGTCGGTGAACACAAGGACCCGCGCTGGATGAAGACCTACCTGCGCTGGGCTGCGTGGTGTGTCAAACACCGCCTGGTCACCTTCATCGCCACGGCGATTTTCTTTGTCGGTTCGCTCGCACTGATTCCGCTGTTGCCCACCGGTTTTATCCCGCCGGACGACAACTCCCAAACGCAGGTGTACCTGGAGCTGTCCCCCGGCAGCACTCTGGCGCAAACCCGCGCCTCGGCCGAAGACGCACGCCAGCGCCTGGCGGCGGTGGATCACGTGAAGAGTGTGTACACCACCATCGGCGGCGGCGCGGCGGGCAGCGACCCGTTTGCGCCGTCGGGCGCGGCAGAAACCCGCAAGGCCACACTCACCGTACAGCTGAGTGAACGGGGGGTACGCCACCGTAAGCAGGTGGTCGAAAACAATATCCGCGCCGCGCTTGAATCGCTGCCCGGCGTGCGCAGCAAGGTGGGCCTGGGTGGCTCGGGTGAGAAATACATCCTGGCGCTGACGGGTGACGACGGCCCCACGCTGCAAACCACGGCACTGGCGGTCGAGAAAGACCTGCGCACCATTCCCGGCCTGGGCAGTGTGGCCTCCACCGCCAGCCTGGTGCGGCCCGAGATTGCGGTGCGCCCGGACTTCGCCCGTGCCGCCGACCTGGGCGTGACCAGCAGCGCCATTGCCGAGACGCTGCGTGTGGCGACGATGGGGGACTACGACGTGTCGCTGCCCAAACTCAACCTTTCGCAGCGCCAGGTGCCTATCGTTGTCAAACTCGACTCTGCCGCGCGGCAGGACCTGGATCTGCTGGGCCGCCTGTCAGTGCCCGGCAGCAAAGGCCCCGTGATGCTGAACCAGGTGGCCACACTCGAGTTCAGCGGTGGCCCGGCGGTGATCGACCGCTACGACCGCGCGCGCAACGTCAATTTCGAGATCGAGCTGTCTGGCATGCCCTTGGGTGATGTGGCCAAGGCGGTGCAAGAGCTGCCCACACTGAAGAGCCTGCCGCCCGGTGTCAAGGTGATCGAGATTGGCGACGCCGAAGTGATGGGGGAACTGTTCGCCAGTTTTGGCCTGGCGATGCTGACGGGGGTGCTGTGTATCTACATCGTGCTGGTGCTGCTGTTCAAGGACTTTTTGCACCCGTTCACCATCCTGGCTGCTCTGCCGCTGTCGCTGGGGGGCGCGTTTGTGGGCCTGCTGATTGCGCAGAAGAGTTTCTCGATGCCCTCACTCATCGGGCTGATCATGCTGATGGGCATTGCGACCAAGAACTCGATCCTGCTGGTCGAATACGCGATCATGGCGCGCCGTGAACACGGCATGTCGCGCTGGGATGCGCTGATGGACGCCTGCCACAAACGCGCCCGCCCGATCATCATGACCACCCTGGCCATGGGTGCGGGCATGTTGCCGATTGCGCTGGGTTTTGGCGCTGCGGATTCGAGCTTCCGTTCACCGATGGCGGTGGCCGTGATTGGTGGGCTGATCACCTCGACCTTCCTGAGCCTGCTGGTGATTCCGGCTGTGTTCACCGGGGTGGACGATGTGGGCTTGTGGTTCAACCGGCTGCTGCGGCGCAAGCCCAAAGCTGTTGCGACAACAACCGACACGCATCACTAAACCACGGCGGCGTGTGGGGGGCTTTCGCGGCAGCCCCACCCAACCCGCAGCATGCGCAGAATGGCGGTATTCCCACTCCAGGAGTTTCGCCATGCCCCGCCCTTTGTTCCCGCTGCAAGGCGGTTTGTTGGCCGCTGTGCTGCTGCTCGGCAGCACCGCTTTTGCCGCCGATGCGCCCGCCTGTCCGCCCTTGCTGCAGCACACGTTTGACCGGCTGCAAGATGAAAAACCGCAGTCGCTGTGCCAGTACAGCGGCAAGGTGCTGCTGGTCGTCAACACCGCAAGTTTTTGCGGCTTCACACCGCAGTACAAAGGGCTGGAGGCCCTCCACGCGCGTTACCAGTCACGTGGCTTGGTGGTGCTGGGTTTTCCCAGCAACGACTTCTCACAGGAAGGTGGCAGCAACAAGGAGATTGCCGACTTCTGCGAAAGCACCTTTGGCGTGAAATTTCCGATGTTTTCCAAGACGGTGGTGACCGGGCCGCAGGCCGCACCGTTCTACCAGCAGCTTGCAGCCCAGGCCGGGCGCAAACCGCTGTGGAACTTCCACAAGTACCTGATCGGCCGCGACGGCACGCTGGTGGACAACTACTCCAGCCTCACTTCGCCGGACGACCGCGCCCTGCTGCGCGCGATTGAAAAACAATTGTCCTTGCAACAAATTACCAAGTAGTCATAATGCGACCAATTGGTCTAAATTATTTCTGCGGGGTGTTTGCATGGTTTCATCTTTTTACACAAATACAGCCCCCACCGCTGGGAACTCTTTCTGGCGTGTAGATACTAAAAAAGGTGCGTGGCCTTGGCCCGCACATACGAGTGTTTTGCTGCGGAGCCTTCCAGCCTTTCGGGTGCTGGACGAAATCCTGGGGCGGTTCTCCTCCTCCCTCCCTCCCTCCTCCTTCGCCCCGGGGCGCTTCGCAGCATTTTTATATTCTGAAGGTTCACCCCCAGGCTTCGCTTCGCTCTCGCCAACCCCCTTGCAGGGGGCGACGCTGGTGGCCTGGCAGAGCCAGTTCCACGGCGTCTGCTGGAAGGAACTTTGTGCTCCTCAAGCGGCGGTGGCCATATGAGAGTCGCAGTTGTCGGCTCCGGCATTGCAGGACTCGGTGCTGCCCACGCGCTGCGCGGTAAAGCAGACATCTCCCTGTTCGAGGCGGGTGCCTATTTCGGCGGCCACACCCACACCGTTGACGTCACGCTGCCCGACGCACATGGCAACGCCGTCAGCCACGGCGTTGACACCGGTTTCCTGGTGTTCAACGAACGCACCTACCCCGAATTCATCGCGCTCCTGAAAGAGTTGGACGTCAGCGCCGTGCCGTCCGACATGTCTTTTTCCGTGCAGGTGCCTCGTGCGCAAGGCCGCGCGCTCGAGTGGAGCGGCACCAGCCTCAACACCGTGTTTGCCCAGCGTGCCAACCTGCTGCGCCCCGCTTTCTGGCGCATGCTGCGCGACCTGCTGCGTTTCAACAAACTGGTGACTGACTTGGCCACGCGTGGTGCAGAAGCGTCGCTCACCCAGCCGCTGGCCGAGTTTCTGCAGGCGCAGAAGTTTTCGGCCGAATTCCGCGACTGGTACCTGCTGCCCATGCTCGGCTGTATCTGGAGCTGCCCGACCGACCAGATGCTGCAGTTCCCCGTGGCCACGATGGTGCGCTTTTGCCACAACCACGGCCTGGCGCAGGTCAGCCAGCGCCCGCAGTGGTGGACGGTGGCTGGCGGTGCGCGCCACTATGTCGACAAGATCACCGCGGGCATCACCGACAAACGCCTGAACACCCCCGTGCGCCAGATCACACGCGACGCACGCGGTGTGGCCGTCACCACCGACACGGGCACCGAGCGTTTCGACAGACTCGTGCTGGCCACCCATTCCGACCAGGCGCTGGCCCTGCTGGGCGGCCACGCCACCGCGCAGGAGCGGCAGGTGCTCGGGGCCATCCACTACCAGCCCAACCGCGCCGTGTTGCACACCGACACCCGTGTGTTGCCCCGCAACCCGTCTGCCTGGGCCGCGTGGAACTACGAAGCCGCCCACAGCAGCCAGGCCGATGCCCGGGTCTGCCTGCACTACCTCCTCAACCGGCTGCAGCCCGTGCCGTTCCAGCAGCCCGTGGTGGTGTCGCTGAACCCCGTGCAGCCCATTGCCGACGACCAGGTGCTGGGCAGTTTTGACTACGCCCACCCGGTGTTTGACCTGGCCGCCATCCGTGCGCAGGCCGAGGTGCCCGGGCTGCAAGGGCGGCAGCACACCTATTTCGCAGGCGCGTGGATGGGTTACGGCTTCCATGAAGACGGGCTCAAGGCCGGGCGTGCCGCCGCCTCGCAACTGCTGGCCGACATGGAGCGCCCCGAGGCGCAAGCGGCATGAACACACCGGCGCAGCCCCTGATCGGTTTTGGCCAGGTGCGCCACACCCGCCTGCGCCCGGCGAACCATGCCTTTGCCTACCCCACCTACTTTCTGATGCTGCCCATGCGCACGCTGCAGCGTGACGGCAACACCAGCCCACTGGCCATCAACCGCCGTGCTGCGCTGGCCTTCCACGACAGTGACCACGGCGACGGCCGCAGTGCGGAGCAGGGCGGCGCCCTGGCCTGGCTAGACGCCTTGCTGCTGCGCGAAGGTATTACCGACGCCACGGGTGAGGTCTGGCTGCACTGCTACCCCCGGGTGCTGGGGTATGCGTTTAAACCCGTGAGCTTCTGGTACTGCCACGGCGCAGACGGCGCGTTACGCGCCATCGTGGTGGAAGTGAACAACACCTTTGGTGAACGGCACTGTTACCTGCTCGACCAGCCAAAGTACGGCGTGGCGCTGGCGGCGGACAAAAACTTCCACGTCTCGCCCTTTTGCCAGGTGCAGGGGCACTACCAGTTTCGTTTTATGCGCACACAGCATGGTGGAGCAGAAAAAACCGTGGCACGCATCGACTACTTCGACGACAGCACCCAAGGCCCGCTGCTGCTCACCAGCGTCAGCGGCACGCTGGTGCCCGCCAGCACGGCGTCGATCCGGCGGGCGCTGTGGCGTTACCCGGCCATGACGCTGGGCGTCATCTTCCACATCCACTGGCAGGCCTGGAAGCTGTGGCGCAAGAAAGCGCCGTTTTTCTCCAAGCCCGCCGCACCCGACATTTTTGTGTCCCGCTGAACACGTTTTACCCAAGGTCACGCCATGGATTCCAGCACCATTCCGCCCCTGCGTTTTTCTGTCCCCCCCTGCGCCCCAGCATCAGCGCGCACCGTGTTCAAACTGCTGCAGCAGCTGCGCCACGGCACCCTGACACTGCACCTGCCCGATGGCTCTGTGCAGCGTTTTGGCCAGCCCCATGCCGAAGGCGACGCCCACACCACCATGGTGCTGAAGAACTGGAACGTCTGCAGCGCAGTGCTCAAGTCGGGTGACATCGGCCTGGCCGAAAGTTTCATCGCAGGCGACTGGACCTCCCCCCACCTCGTCGATTTGCTGCGGCTGTTTGTGCGCAACCGCCGCGAACTGGAAGACGTGGTGTACGGCAGTTGGGCCGGGCGCCTGCTGTACCGGGTGCGGCATCTGCTGAACCGCAATTCACGCAGCACAGCACGCAAGAATATCCACGCACATTACGACCTGGGCAACGCGTTCTACAGCCTGTGGCTGGACGACACCATGAACTACTCGTCCGCCTGGTTCGAGGGCCAGACCGACAAACCCCTGCCAGACGCCCAGTACGCCAAGGTGCGGCGCGCATTGCAGATGGCCGGCGTGCAGCGCGGCGACCGGGTGCTCGAGATTGGCTGCGGCTGGGGCGCACTGGTGGACATGGCGGTCAACGAATTCAGCGCATCGGTCACTGGCGTCACCCTGTCCACCGAACAACTCGCGTTTGCCCGCCAGCGCATGCACAGCCCCAACGGCATTCCCACCGTGCCGCCCCACACCGACCTGCGCCTGCAGGACTACCGCGACGTCAAGGACGGCCCGTTCGACGCCATCTGCTCCATCGAGATGATCGAAGCCGTGGGCCGCGAATACTGGCCCACCTACTTTGCGCAGGTGCACGACCTGCTCAAACCCGGCGGCCGCGCGTGTATCCAGAGCATCGTGATCGACGACAGCCTGTGGGACCGCTACGTGGACTCCACCGACTTCATCCAGCAGTACATCTTCCCTGGCGGCTGCCTGCCCTGCCCGCGTGAATTCCGCCGCGCGGCACAGGCCGCCGGGCTGGAGGTGGTGGACGAATTTGGGTTCGGGCAGGACTACGCTGAAACCCTGCACCGCTGGCGCGAGCGCTTCCTGGCGCAACGCGCGCAGGTGCTGCAGCTGGGGTTTGACGACCGGTTCATGCACATCTGGGAGTTCTACCTGGCTTACTGCGAAGCCGCATTTGCGCAGGGCAACACCGACCTGGTGCAGTACACACTGCGGCGGCCTGCGTGATGGCAATTACTACAAAAACAATAGCTGCTTGCGTAATAACAGCGTGCGCTGCAGGCCTTTTTTATACTAAAAATACCGCTGCAAGCACCCCCACGGCGGCAGCCACCACAAACACCGCCGCCGCACAAGCGCCGCTGGCGGGCACCCGCCTGTCAGGCCAGGCGCGCCACAGGGTCTGGGGCTTCGAGGTCTACGACGCTGCGTTGTGGGTCACACCCGGCTTCAGCGCCCAGGCCCCCGAGCGCAGCGCGTTTGCGCTGGAGCTGCACTACCTGCGCGACTTCAGCGCCCGCGACATTGCCAGCCGCTCCATCACCGAAATGCGCCGCAGCGGTCCGCTCACACCCGAGCAAGCTGACCAGTGGCAAAAAGCACTGGAAACCACCCTGCCCGACGTGCGCAAAGGCGACCGCCTCACCGGGGTGAACCAGCCCGGCCAGCCCACCGCGTTCTGGCTCAACGGCAAATCCATCGGCGACATCGCCGGTGCGGACTTTGCGAAGCGTTTCTTCGGCATCTGGCTCGCCCCCCAAACATCGGCCCCCGCGTTACGCGAAGCGCTGTTGGCTGGCGCACAACCCTGAGCACACTGCCCGTGACAGCCACCACCACGTTCAGCACCCGCGACGGTCTGGCCTATGGCCTGCTCGGTTTGCCGCTGGCTTTTGTGGCGCTGCCGCTGTACGTCGTGTTGCCGCACCACTACGCCAGCACCTTCGGTCTGCCACTGGCCACCCTCGGCGCTGTGCTGCTGGGTGCCCGGCTGCTCGACGCCTTCACCGACCCGCTGATTGGCCGCTGGACCGACCGGCGTTTTGCCCAGTCGCCGCGCGCCGTGCTGGCGCTGGGGGGTATGGCAGCGGTGCTGCTGGCACTGGGTTTTGCACTGCTGTTTTTCCCGCCCACCCGCGAACCCACGGCCTTGGCGCTGTGGGCCGCTGCGCTGCTGGTGCCCACCTATGCCGCCTTCAGCGTGCTGAGTGTGGGCCACCAGGCCTGGGGCGCACGGCTGGGCGGTGACGCGGCCCAGCGCAGCCGCATCGTGGCGTGGCGCGAAGGCGCGGGGCTGGTGGGGGTGATAACCGCGTCTGTGGTGCCGCTGGTGTGGGGTATTCCGGCGATGGTGCTGGTGTTTGGGCTGGCGCTGGCCATCGGCTGGTGGGCCTGGACACAGGCCACACCGCCGCCACCCCAGGCTGCACAGCCCGAGGTGCCTCTCTGGCTGCCGCTGCAGCGGCCCACGTTCCGCCGCCTGCTGCTGGTGTTTGTGCTGAACGGCATCGCCAGCGCCGTGCCCGCCACGCTGGTGCTGTTTTTTGTGCAAGACCGGCTGCAGGCACCCGCAGGCACCGAGCCACTGTTTCTGCTGGCCTACTTTGTGTGCGCCGCCCTGTCCATCCCGCTGTGGCTGCGGCTGGTGCGTGCCATCGGCCTGGCGCGCAGCTGGCTCACCGGCATGCTGCTGGCGGTGGTGACGTTTATGGGTGCGTTTGTGCTGGGGGCCGGTGACGTGCTGGCGTTTGCGGTGGTGTGTGCGCTGTCGGGCCTGGCACTTGGTGCCGACCTAGCCGTGCCCGGCGCCATGCTGGCCGGCACCGTGGCCGACAACGGCGACCAGGGCGCGGCCGAGGGCACCTACTTTGGCTGGTGGAACTTTGCCACCAAGCTCAACCTGGCCCTGGCCGCAGGCCTGAGCCTGCCGCTGCTGGCGCTCTGGGGTTATGTGCCCGGCACCCGCGATGCAGCCGCGCTGCAGGTGCTGGCGGTGACCTACTGCCTGCTGCCATGCGCTCTTAAATTGATAGCTGCTTGCGCTCTCTACATGGGCGTCATCCGCCCAAAACACCAGGAATCACCATGAAAAAACGCACCTTGCTGGTCACCAGCGCCGCCCTGGCCACCGCCGCCCTGCTGCCGCTGCTGAGCGGCTGCGCAGCCCCCAAGGTGGCCGACTACGCCGCCGAAAAACCCGTGCTCGACCTGCGCGAATATTTCAACGGCCCGCTGTCCGCCCACGGCATGTTCCAGGACCGCAGCGGCAAGGTCATCAAACGTTTCACGGTGGCAATGCAAGGCACCTGGAAAGGTGACGTGGGCACACTCGAAGAAGACTTCAGCTACTCCGACGGCACCACCCAGCGCCGCGTGTGGACACTCACGCGCGGCCCCGACGGCCAGTACACCGGCCGCGCCGACGACGTGGTGGGCGAAGCGACCGGCCAGGCACGGGGCAACGCCTTCCACTGGCAGTACACCCTGCAGCAGCCGGTGGACGGCAAGGTGTACGACGTACAGATGGACGACTGGATGTTCCT
>JAGOEY010000309.1 GCA_017997515.1 Burkholderiaceae bacterium
GGCCGCCCGGCGGCGGATGCGGCGGGCGACATGCTGCGGGTGCTGGATGGTCTAACGCCTGAGGAGACGGGCAGCTTCTACGCCTACAGCGGCGCGCCACTCCCCTGGTAAGCGTGGCGGGTGGTGCTATGGTTTTGATACCGCTTCCGCACCAGTAGTAAGCGCTGGCGGGCCTTTTGCTCAAAGGCACGCCATGTGCCACCGTCCGTGCGCATCCGTCGTATGGCTCGCATGCAGAATGCCGCATGCATCCAACCCCATCGCCTGACACGGTCCTGTTTGCCTCCCACACCACGGCCACAGCCGCGTCTGTGGCGCAGTGGGTAGAACGTCACTACGGCCTGCCCGTGCAGCAGTGCTATCTGATCCGTCGCAACCTCAATGACAACTACGCGGTGCGAGCCGCGGATGGCAGCCGTTACGTGGCAAGGCTCTGCGCCATTCGTCCGCGCGGTCCGTTCAATGTGGATTTTGAGCTGGCGTTGTTGGCCCACTTGGAGTCGCAGGGCGCGGGCGTGGCCTCTCCGGTGTTGGCTGCAAACGGTGCAACCAGCGTGACCCTGCCGTTCCCCGAGGGCCCGCGTGTGCTGGTGCTCTTCCGCCACTGCGAAGGTGTCGTCCCCGACACACCCGAAGACCTGCACCTGACCGGCGCCACGCTGGCGCAAATTCACAGCGCCGCGCAAAGCTACACCGGCCCCGCCAGCCGCTATGTGCTGGACGGCCACCATCTGGCAGGCCGCACGCTGGACTACTTGGCCGCCCACCCTGAGGTGGCCCCCACCGTGCTGGATGCCTACCGCGAACTGATTCACCGCCTTCTGGGCCAGTTGGCGGAGGTTGAAAGCACCTTGACCCGTGTGATGTGCCACGGCGACACGCATGGCTTCAACAACCATGTGTACACCGATTCAGAGGGCGTGCGCCGCGCCGCGTTCTTCGACTTTGATGACGCCGGGCCTGGGTTTCTGGCCTATGACCTGTGTGTGTGGCTGTGGTCGAACCTGCCGCGCAAGGCCTCCATGGAGCCCGACGAAGCCTTGCTGAAGCGTTGGCAGCAGTACCTGGCCGGCTACCGCGCAGGCGGCGGCCATGTCACCGATGCCGACCTCGCCGCCCTGCCGCTCTTCGTGCAATTGAGGCACCTGTGGAACATGGGGGAGGGCGTGGCGCGTATCCACCACTGGGGCGCCAACGTGATGTCGGCCGACTGGATCAAGAAGCAGCCGGAGGTGATGGCTGCCTGGGCCCGTCTGGATTTGCGCGCTTGATGGGGCTTGTTCAGGCCCCGCTGGGTTGCGCAGACACCCAGGCTCAGGTCATGTGGCGTGGGGCTGTGGGGTGCGTCAGCTGCTGCGCGTCGCTGGGGTCTTGCTCTAGGCTGTACGGCACCGAGACAAAGGCCACGCTCAACACAAAAAACAGCGTGGCGGAGACGGCCCGGGCGATGGGGAGTACAAAGTTCTTGAGGTCGGTGTTCATGGTGGTTCCTGCAGCGGCTAAAGGTGGAGAAGGGTCGGGGGTCACATGCCGCCTTGTCCCTTGCCGCCATGTTGCCGGTGCAAGGCTGAACGGGTGCTGAACACGTGCTGAAAAGGTGCCGAGCGGCGCTTGCTCACCGCCTACTTGTAGTTCTCCCGCCGTTCTCCAAACTTTCTCACCCGCTTGCGCCACGCCCTGTAGCTGCCCGGCGCCAGGTGGGTGCGCATCAGTGCCTTGACTTCATCGTGGTGCAGACCGTGCGCGGCGCGGATTTGCGCAAAGCTCACGTGGTCGCTCAGCGCCATCTGAATGATCTCGCCCACGGTAGCAGCGTCAAGTGAGGCGTGTGGCGGTTTCACGGCGGGCAGTGTCGTCATGTTCATCAGGGTGCTGGCGTTGTTGCGAGGGTAGTGCGCCTGCATTCACCTTGCGCTGCGGTGGCCCTTTCTCCGTTGCCATGCTCGCCCTCCACAGACCTTCGGTGCGGGCGCTCAGCGATCCACCGCCAGCCCCTCTGCCAGCGCCTCAAACACCACCCGTATCCGCCGCGATGTGCGCAACTCGCGGTGCGACACCAGCCAGACGGGGAAACGCACCGGCGCCACGTCGTCCAGCACGCGGACGATGCCCGGCGTTTCGCGGGCGATCTCGTCCATCATGGCGCCGATGCCCATGCCCTGGCGCACCAGCGCCCAGTGGGTCACGGTGTGATCGGCATAGCAGGTGAAGTTGTCTTCGCTCAGGTTCAAGCCGTAGTGACGCAGATAGGCAAGGTACCGGCCGGCGCGGTCTGAACCCACAAACTCCGCATTCACCGCGTCCTCCGCGCTGCGCGGGTGGCCGTGGGCCTGCACCCAGCTCTCCGACGCGTAAAAGCAGGCCCGGGCCTCGCGCACCAGGCGGGCAATCAGCTCGGGCTGCTCGGGCTGCACGTGGCGGATGGCAATGTCGGCCTCGCGGCGCTGCAGGTCGCTCAGCGCGTTGGACGGGATCACCTCCACGGCAATACCGGGCGCCTGCACCCGCAGGCGTTGCAGGATGGGGGGCAGCAAGTGTGTCGCCACAGCATCGGTGGCAGACACCGACACCACGCCCCCTACGGCTTGCGACCGCCCGCTGGCAGCCAGGCTCAGGGCCTCTGC
>JAGOEY010000310.1 GCA_017997515.1 Burkholderiaceae bacterium
CGTGGCGTGCAGTTTCGGCAGTGGGCGACGCGCACGCTCAAAGAGCATCTGGTGCAGGGCTACACCCTGAACCAGCGTCGCTTGGCTGAGCGCGGCATCGAGTTTGAGCAGGCACTTGCCTTGCTCAGCCGTACCCTGGCCAACCAGCAACTGGTGAATGCTGACGGTGCGGCGGTGCTGGCGGTGATTGCCGATTACGCCCGCAGCTGGAGCCTGCTGCAAGCCTACGACGAGCAGAGCCTGAGCGGGCAGACCGGCCAGCAAAGTGGCATGCGGACCTTGCATCTTGATGAGGTGCTGAGCGCCGTGGCGCAGCTCAAGGCCGCGCTGATCGCCAAGGGCGAGGCCACGGCGCTGTTCGGGCAGTTGCGTGGTGATGGGCTGGCATCGAGCATTGCCACCATCGAGCAGGGCTTTGGCGACGAATTGTTCTACCCGAATGTGGCCAGCCGCGCGGCGCACCTGCTGTATTTCGTCATCAAGAACCACCCCTTGAGCGACGGCAACAAGCGCACCGGCTCCTTTCTGTTTCTGTGGTATCTGCAGCTGAACCAGCATTTGCTGGCCAAGCCGGTGGCGCAGTTGATAAACGACAACACCCTGGTTGCGCTGGCGCTGCTGGTGGCGGAAAGTGCGCCCGACCAAAAAGCCTTGATGGTGCGGCTGATCGAGCAGTTTGTGCTGCTGAAGGTGGAATGACAGTCATGCTGAACGAACAGCAACTCGAACAACACTGCATAGGCTGGTTTCAGGAAGCGGGCTGGCAGTTTGTGCACGGGCCGGAGATCGCCCCCGAGGGCATCCACCCGGAGCGTGCCGATTACCGTCAGGTGATCTTGCGCGACCGCCTGCTGGCGGCGCTGGCGCGCATCAACCCGCACATGCCCGCGGCGGCACTGGAACAAGCCGTGCACGCCGTGCACACCCTCAGCGCGCCACAGATGGTGGTGCGCAACCGCAGCTTTCACCGCTTGCTGCTTTCGGGCGTGGCGCTTGAGTTTGCCGATGGGGAGGCGAAGAAGACCGATCTGGTGCACCTGATCGACTTTGCCAATCCGCAACTCAATGAATTTGTGGTGATCAACCAGTTCACCGTCGCCGGCAGCAAGCAGCCGCGGCGGCCTGATCTGGTGGCCTTCATCAACGGTCTGCCGCTGGCGGTGATCGAGCTCAAGAACCCGGCCAACGAACACACCGACGTGTGGGATGCCTTCAATCAGCTGCAGACCTACAAGGACGAGATCAGCGCGCTGTTCAACAGCAACGTGGCGCTGGTGGTGAGCGATGGCTGGACGGCGCGCGTGGGCTCGCTGACCGCCAACGCCGAGCGCATGTTGCCCTGGCGCACCCTTGCCAACGAAGACGACCGCCCCTGTGTGCAACTGGAGCTGGAAACCGTGGTGCGCGGTTTCTTTGCGCCCGAGCTGTTCCTTGATTACATCCGTCACTTCGTGCTGTTCGAGCAGGACGGCGATGCCGTCATCAAGAAGATTGCGGGCTACCACCAGTTTCACGCCGTGCGTGAGGCGGTGCGCGCGACGGTGATTGCGGCCAGTTCGCCCGCCAAGGGCGTGCTCGAGGTGCGCGAAGAGCGCGCCACCTATGGCAAGGAAGTGAAGCCGGGCTCGCGCAAGGCGGGCGTGGTGTGGCACACCCAGGGCTCGGGCAAGAGCATCACCATGGCTTGCTACGCGGGCAAGTTGCTGCAACAGGCGCAGATGAAGAACCCGACGCTGGTGGTGGTGACCGACCGCAACGATCTGGACGGGCAGTTGTTTGCCACCTTTTGCGCGGCGGCTGATCTGCTCAAGACCACGCCGCTGCAGGCCGGCAGCCGCGACGAGTTGCGCGAGATGCTGGCCTCGCGCCAGGCCGGCGGCATCATCTTCACCACGGTGCAGAAGTTCGCCCTGCTGGACGCGGAAGACGAACACCCGCTGCTGTCCGAACGCGCCAACATCGTGGTGATCTCCGACGAAGCGCACCGCAGCCAGTACGGCATGAAGGGGCGCTTGGTGCAGAAGTCGGGCCGGTATGTGTTCGGCTACGCCAAGCACCTGCGCGATGCGCTGAAGAACGCCACCTTCATCGGCTTTACCGGCACGCCGATTGCCTTGGAAGACAAGGACACGCGGGCGGTGTTTGGTGACTACGTCAGCATCTACGACATTCAGGATGCGGTGGACGATGGCGCCACCGTGCCCATCTTTTACGAAAGCCGTCTGGCCAGGCTGGACGTGAAGCAGAGCGAGATCGACGCGCTCAACGCACAGGTCGATGAGGTGGTGGAAGACGAAGAGGACCTCGCCAGCCGCGAGAAGACCAAGAGCGACTGGGCCGCGCTGGAAAAGCTGGTGGGGGCCGCGCCGCGCCTGGCGCAGGTGGCGAAGGACCTGGTCGAGCACTTCGAGACCCGCAGCGCAGCGCTGGAGGGCAAGGCCATGATCGTCGGCATGAGCCGCGACATCTGCGCCCAGCTCTACACCGCCATCGTCTCCCTGCGCCCGCACTGGCATGACGACGACCCGGAAAAGGGCGCGATCAAGGTGGTGATGACCGGCTCTGCGGCGGACAAGGAGCTGCTGCAGCCCCACCTGACCAGCCGCCAGGTGA
>JAGOEY010000065.1 GCA_017997515.1 Burkholderiaceae bacterium
GCCCGGCGCAAACTGCGCAGCGGCCGGGCCCGTGTCAAACCAGTACATCACCTGCCGGTACACACCAAAATGCGGGCCCCAGACGGTGCGCCAGTCGCTGCGCGCCTGCTGGCCTAAAAATTCTGGCAGCCACGGCCCGGTTGCCACCACCACCTGGTGGGTGGTGTAGCGGCCCTGGGTGGTGTGCACTTCCACAATTTCGCCGCTGCCAACGGGGTGGATGGCGAGCACTTTTTCGCCGGTGCGCAAGGTGCCGCCCAGTTGCACGGCGGATTCGATTTGCGCGGCAATCGCCTGTTCCGGGCGCACAAACCCCGCGTCGCGCTCCAGGTAACCCAGTTCGTCGCCTTGCAGCTGCAGCTGTGGGTACCGCTGGTGGATGCCCGCCGCGTCCAGCACCTCGTGGCTAATGCCATGGCGCTGGGCGCATTCAATGGTGCGGCGCACGAAGTCGCTTTTGCCGTGGTGGGCTGCGATACGGTCACGGGGTGCCAGGATGAGCCCGCCGGTGGTGGTGAAGATGCTGCGCCCGGTGCGGGCTTCCAGCTCGCGCCAGACCTGGTGCGAGCGGTGCACCAGTGGCACGTATTCGTCGCCCTCACCAATCGCCAGGCGGCTGATGCGGGATTCACCATGCGACGAGCCCTGGTCGTGCGGCGGGCTGAACTGGTCGATGCCCAGCACCTTGGTGCCGCGTTGTGCAAACTGGTAGAACGTGGCGGCACCGATGGCGCCCAGGCCAATCACGATGGCATCAAAGTGGGGAGTGGTCACAAGAGATAAATCAGACGAAGGTTTCAGGAATACAGCGTGGGCTCGGGCAGGCGACCTTCGAGCGCATAACGCCCGATGTCGCGCAGCTTGTAGTCGATGGGGTCGTGCAGTGTATGGGTGCGGGCGTTGCGCCAGAAGCGGTCCAGCCCCTGCGCGGCGCGGGCAGACCGTGCACCACACACGTCGAACACACCTTCTCCCACACTGAGTGCGGCACGGTGCGCCAGCACCTTGGCTTCGGCGCTGGCCAGGGCGACCTGGCCGCGTTCTTCGTGCTGCAAATCTTCGCCCTGTTCCCAGGCCTGCTGCAGCTGCTGCGCCGCGCTGTCGGCCAGTGCGGCGGCGGCTGTGGTGGCCAGGTGCATCTCTGCATAACGGTGCACGGTGTAGGGGTCGTCCGCCGCGCGGGCCACACCGCTGGCCGCCCAGGGGCGGGCCTCGTTCAGGGTGTACTGGCGGGCTTCGGCCAGTGCACCCTGGGCCAGGCCGGTGTAGAGGTTCACCAGGATGAGCTGTGCCAGCAGGCCGCGCAGGCTGCGAAAGGGTGACGACGGCGCGCCGGGCCGGTGCAGCACATCGCTCCAGGCCAGGGGCACGTTGTCAAAGCTGACGCTGGTGCTGTCGGTCTGGCGCTGGCCAATCGGGTCCCAGTCGTCGTGGATGGTGATGCCGGGTGTCTCTGTGGGCAACACGGCAATCAGCATCTGCCCGGTGGGCTCATGGATGGCAGTGGTCAGCAGGCGCTGCGAGCCACGTGTGCCCGAGCAAAAACCTTTGATGCCATTCAGCAGCAGCCCACCATTGGATTCGGTGGCACGCAAGCGCGGGTCGGCCGGGTTGGCGGTGTTGCCCCACCAGAGGTGGTCACGCACGGTGTCGCCCAGCCAGCGCGCCTGTTGTTCGGCGCTGCCATAGGCCAGCACACCCGACAGCTGCAGATGCTGGAAGGCCAGCAGGTGCGCGAGTGAGCTGTCCACCGTGGCAATGCGGCGCACGGTGGCCAGGATGTCCGGCCAGTCGGCCCCGGTGCCGCCCAATTCCTGTGGCACCGACAACACAAGCAAGCCGTGGTCGCGCAGCAGGGCCTTCTCGGCGGCGGGGTGGCCACCGGCGCGGTCACGTTCTACCGCAGTGGCACGCAGGCGCTCCAGCAGCGTGTCGATATTTTTCCGGTCGTGGGTGCGTTGCAGCATCACAGGATCGGCAGGTTCAGGAAAGCGTCTTTCACCTCGACCGGCTTGGGTATCAGCTTGATCTTGGCAAAGGCATCTGCCAGCAGCTGCTGGTCTTTCGCAATCTCGGCGGTGAGTGGCACCACGCCGTACTGGCGGCGTTCGGTGGCCAACGCCAGCACTTTCGGGTCCACCTTGAGCTGGGGTGCCAGCAACTCCACCACCTGCGTGGGGTTGGCCTGTGACCAGCCATTGGTTTTTTGCAGCTCGGCGAACACCACTTTAAGCACGTCCTGGTTGGCGCGTGCGTATTCGGGTTTGGCGAAGTGGTAGGTGCGGTTGGCCGTCAGGCCCTTGCCGTCGAACAACACCCGTGAATTGGTGGCCACCTGTGCACCGGCCAGGAACGGGTCCCACAGGCCCACGGCGGCCACACTGCCTGCCTGGAAGGCCGCAACCGTGTCGGACGCGGTGACGATGTACACCGGCTCGACGTCTTCGTACTGCAGGCCTGCAGCCTCCAGCGCACGGATCAGGGTGTACTGCGTGTTGTAGCCCCGGCCTGTGGCCACACGTTTGCCTTTGAGGTCGCGCACCGACTGGTAAGGCGAATCCTTGGGCACCAGAAAACCCACACCACCGGGGTAGGGGCTTTCTGCGGCCAGGTACACCAGGCCTTTGCCGCTGGCCTGCTGGAACACACCAATACCGTCTGCCGCGTGGCCAAAATCAATCGCACCCGCCGCCAGCGCTTCGGCCAACTGGCCGCCACCCAGAAACTCATGCCACTCGACCTTGATGCCCAGCGGCGCCAGCGCTTTCTCCAGGTTGCCCGTGCCCTTGAGGATGTTGAGTGTGTTGAATTTCTGGTAGCCGATACGGATAACTTTGGGTGTGGCCTGCGCCCACAGCGGGGCCACGACGGCAGCTGCGCCGAGGCCCAGCCCCAGGCGTGTGATGGTGCGGCGGGAAAATGAGGGTGTGGTGTTGTGCATGGTGTGTTGCAGGGAGCCGGTTGGTAAAGAACGGGCCAGCGTAGGGCTTGGGGCGTGTAAACACTACGAAGCTTTTGGCAGTTGTTTATGCGGAAACGGTTTGCGCATAAACAAGCTGAAAAGCATTGGTTGGATGTGGTGCCTCGCCTGCCTACAGTGGGTTTTTTCATCCGGGAGGAACCCTATGCAACGCAAAACATTCACACGCGCCACGGCAGCTTTGGCCGTCAGCCTGGCCTTCTCCGGCCTGGCATGGGCCGACAGGCTCGACGACATCAAAAAAGCTGGCGTGTTGCGCGTGGCCGCATTCGACGGCAACCCACCGTTTGGCTACATCGACGCCACCACCAAGAAGCAGGTCGGGCACGACATCGACCTGGCCGCAGAATTTGCCAAGAGCCTGGGCGTCAAGCTGGAGCTGGTGCCCACCAACCCGGCCAACCGCATTCCGCTGCTCACATCGGGCAAGGCCGACGTGGTGTTTGCCAGCTTCACCATCACCGACGAACGCGCCAAGGTGGTGGACTTCACCACGCCGTACTTCCTGGTGGGCCAGCAGTTCCTGGCAAAGAAGGGTGCCTTGACGGATGTGGCCCAGCTGAAGGACCTGCGCATCGGCACCGAAAAGGGCACCACGATGGAGTCCAACCTGCGCAACAACTATCCGCAAACCAAGGTGGTGCTGTACGACGATTCGCCGTTTGCACTGGCCGCGCTGCGCAATGGCAACGTGCAGGCCATCACCAACGACGGCGTGAAACTCACCGCGCAGTGGGGCACGCTGCCCGATAAGGAAAAGTATGAAATCCCGGCCATCACGGTGTCGAAAGAGTACCTGGGCGCTGCCGTGAACAAGGGCGACACCCGCCTGCTCGAAGCGCTGAACAAATGGCTGGTCGAAGGCGAGAAGAATGGCCGCAACCTGGCCGTGTACAACGCCTGGTTTGGCCCCGACAGCAAGTCGCCACTGCCCCGCTTGCTGAAGGTGGGTGACGCGGGTTGAATCTGGACGCCATGCAGTTTTTCACCGCGCTGCAGGCGCAACTCCTCGCTCCCCAGTACATCGGCTGGATGCTGCAGGGGTGGCTCATGACGGTCTGGATGTCCGTGCTGGTGGTGGCCACCTCCATGGTGCTGGGGCTGTTTCTTGCGGCGGCGCGGTCCAGTGGCAACGGCTGGGTGACAGGGTTTGCAGCCGCCTATGTTTCTGCATTCCGCAACACACCTTTGCTGGTGCAGTTGTTCTTCTGGTACTTCGGTGCACCCAGCCTGCTGCCCGAGGCGGCGCGTGAATGGCTCAACAGCAGCCACGTGCTGCTGCAGTGGGGCGGCGTGGTGCTGCTGCGCTGGCCGTCGTTTGAATTTCTGGTGGCGTGGGTGGGGCTGGTGCTGTATTCCACCGCGTATGTGGGCGAGGAAATCCGCTCCGGTATCCGCGGTGTGGCGCCGCACCAGAGCAGCACGGCCCATGCGCTGGGCTTCACGCGCGCGCAGGTGCTGCGCTACATCGTGTTCCCGCAGGCCTTGCGTATCGCCAGGCCACCGCTGGTGGGCCAGACCATGAACACCATCAAGAACACCTCACTTGCCATGGCGGTGGGGCTGGTGGAGCTGTCGTACACCTCGCGCCAGGTGGAGGCCGAAACCTTCAAGACCTTCCAGGCCTTTGGTTTTGCCACGCTGTTCTACATCGCCACCATCTTTGTGGTGGACCACCTGGGCCAGCGCCTGGAGCGCCGCCCGCCCGCGTGGCAAGGGGCACGCCGGTGAACTGGACGATGCTGTGGGACAGCCTGCCTTACCTGCTGTGGGGCGCTTACCCCGATGGCCCCATCGGTGGTGCTGCACTCACAGTGCTGCTGAGCCTGGGCTCGGGCATTCTGTCGGCGCTGCTGGGTTTGGGGCTGGGGATTGCGCTGGCCATGTTGCAAGGGCCTGCGCGGGTGGTGCTGACATCGGCGCTGGCATTTCTGCGGGCGATTCCGGTGCTGATGCTGATCTTCTGGAGCTATTTTCTGCTGCCGATGGCGCTGGGCATCAACGTGCCGGGTGTGTTGTCGGTGATGGCCGCCTTGTCGCTGATTGGTGGCGCGTATTTGGCCCATGCGGTGTTTGCCGGCATCACGGGTATTGCGGCAGGGCAGTGGGCGGCAGGCCTGTCACTCGGGCTGACGCGTTGGGGCACGCTGCGCCACATCGTGCTGCCGCAGTCGCTGCGCATGATGCTGCCGTCGTTTGTGAACCAGTGGGTGACGCTGGTGAAGGACAGTTCTCTGGCGTACATCGTGGGTGTGGGTGAGTTGTCGTTTGTGGCGTCGCAGGTGAATGCCCGAACGATGGTTTATCCGGCTGAAATCTTCATGCTGGTCGGGCTGATCTACTGGGTGTTGTGCGCGGGGCTGGACCAGGTTCTGAAAGGGGTTGCAGCGCGTGTGCGCACGCAGTGATGCGGCTGGTGGCCTAAAAGCTTTTTTAAAAAAGGAGTTGTTTTTCGGTCAGCGGCAGTCTGCCAATGTCCCCATAATCGTTTTTTCCTTCAACCTGCAACTTGGGAGTTTTCATGAGCCAAACCAAAATCGCCGTCATCGTGGGCAGCCTGCGCAAGGATTCCTTCAACCGCAAACTGGCCACTGCGCTGGCCGCGCTCGCACCTGCAGACTTCACGTTTGAGCAGGTGCGTATCGACGACCTGCCGCTGTACAACCAGGACCACGACGGCGCGCCACCGGCCGAAGTCACCCGCCTGAAGGAAACCATCCAATCTGCCCAGGGCCTGCTGTTTCTGACGCCCGAATACAACCGCTCCATCCCCGGTGTGCTCAAGAACGCCATCGACCACGCATCACGCCCCTACGGTCAGAGCGTGTGGGCTGGCAAACCCGCCGGCGTGCTGGGTGTGTCGGTGGGTGCGATTGGCACGGCCCTGGCGCAGCAGCACCTGCGCAACATCCTGGCCTACCTGGATGTGCCCACACTCGGCCAGCCCGAGGCGTTTATCCAGGCCAAGGAAGGTTTGTTCGACGATGCTGGCAACATTGGCGCGGGCAGCAAGGAGTTTCTGCAAGCCTGGGTGAACAAATACGTGGCCTGGGTCAAACAGCACGCCTGAGGCCACACACCCCATTTGCTATTAAAAAAAGAGCTTCCAGCGCCCGCTGATAGGGCGCTGGAAGCTATTTTTACTTGGATTATGGGCTGCCCTTTAGAATGCACACCCTTTCCTGATTACCGACTGCCCGCATTGACCGACACCACCGACGACACCGCCAAGATCCAAGAACCCCGCCTGTGGACCGGCGATGGCTGGACGGCCCGGGTCATCAAGAACGAAGAAGACGACGGTTGGGCGGTGGCGATGGTGAAAGACGGGGAGCCCGAGCCCGCGCTGGTGGGGCCGTGGACCATGGGCCGCGACAAGAAGAACCCCAAGCCGCTGGACATCACCGCCTTCCACACACTCGTCAAAACCGCGAATGAATTTGTGCGCCGCCACGAGCAGCAGCTACACGCCACGCTGCACCAGAGCATCACGGTCACTGCCGATGCGGGCCGCATCACCGTGCACCTGGACATCGTGCCGGATGACGACAACCCCTACGCCGTGCTGAGTGCGCGGGACGACAGCGGCGACACACTGGCCGAAGTGAAGGTGGCACCAAGCTTCAAACTCACCCGCAGCAGTGCCGTGGCGTGGGTGGATGGCGGTTGCGCCAAGCCGCGCTAAAACTACAAAATTGATAGCTGCTTGCGCACGCCGGGTGTGCGCTGGAGGCACTTTTTAACAAGAAAACCCGGCTTTGCCGGGTTGTTTGTAGCGCAGCCATGCAGGCGCGAAGGTGCGCTGGTGGGGTCAGGCCGCTTCTGCTGCGTGGGCCTGGTTGGCGGCGGTGCTGGTCAGGGCACGGATGTCTGCCTTGGCGCTCAGCAGTGCCTGGGCCTTGGCGTCGGGGCCCATACCAATACCTTCGGCGCGCACAAAACGCACGTCGGTGATACCCATAAACCCCATCACGGTCTGCAGGTAGGTCTCCTGGTGTTCGGCCGCACGTCCCGCTTCGGACGAGGAATACAGGCCGCCACGCGACAGCGCCACGATCACCGTCTTGCCACCGGCCAGGCCCACAGCACCCTTGTCGGTGTACTTGAAGGTGCGGCCGATCTGGGCGACGCGGTCAATCCAGGCCTTGAGCTGGGTGGGCACGGTGAAGTTGTACAGCGGCGCACCAATCACCACCACGTCGGCGGCCAGGAACTGGCTGACAAGTGCTTCGGACACGGCGTTCTCTTGGCGCTCGGCTTCGGTGGCAGCCGCTTGCCCGGTGCGAAAACCCAAGGCGTCCGCACCCAGGTGGGCAGGTGCGTTGGCGGCCACGTCCAGGTAGTCCACCTGGGTGCCGGGGTGGCTGGCCGTCCAGGCGGCCACGATGTCGGCGGTGAGTTGGCGCGACACGGAGTTGGTGCCCAGGATGCTGGAGTCGATGTGGAGCAGTTGCATGGCAGTCTTCTTTCAATCAAACAAGAGCCACGGTGTGTGGCGGATGATTGATTGTGCTGGCGATGCGATTGATTGATAAGTCGTCTTGAATGGTTTAGATTGTTCCAAATTCAGGACAATGGAGCGCTTATGCAGGATTTAAACGACATGCTGTACTTCGCCGAGGTGGTGGACCAGGGCGGTTTTGCAGCAGCGGGGCGCAGCCTGGGGATTCCCAAGTCCCGCCTGTCGCGCCGGGTGGCCGAGCTGGAGGCACAACTGGGCGCACGGCTGTTGCAGCGCACGACTCGCCGGGTGGCGCTGACCGACGCGGGGGACGCGTTTTACCGGCACTGCGCAGCCATGCGCGAATCGGCCCGCGCCGCGCAGGACGCGGTGGCCGCGCTGCAGGTGGCGCCGCGCGGGCTGGTGCGGGTAAGTTGCCCGGTGACACTGGCACATTCGGCCCTGGGCGACAGCTTGCCCGCCTTTTTGTTGCGCTACCCCGATGTGCGCGTGGAAGTGCTGGTGACCAACCGGCCGGTGAATCTGGTGGAGGAGGGCGTGGATGTGGCGCTGCGGGTGCGGCAGACGTTGGAAGACAGCGCCACGCTGGTGGTGAAACACCTGGGGGTATCGAACACAGTGCTGGTGGCCAGCCCGGCGCAACTGGCGCGCCAGGGCACCCCCCAGACGCCCCATGACCTGGCGCGCCTGGACACCGTGGCCATGTCGGCAGCGGATGGGCGGGCATCCATGCGTCTGGTCGGGCCGCAGGGCGAACATTTCATGTTTGAGCACCGGCCCCGTTATGTGGCCGACGACCTGCTGGCGGTGCACGCAGCCGTGTTGGGCGGGGTTGGTGTGGCCTATTTGCCCGATTACCTGTGCACCGAGGCCTTGCGGGATGGCCGCCTGGTGCAGGTGTTGCCCGGC
>JAGOEY010000066.1 GCA_017997515.1 Burkholderiaceae bacterium
AGGGCTTGACTTCTTCGTCCCAGGTCAACATAGATTTTCCAATGTTCGGATTATGAAAGCAGCCATGTGAAATGAAAAGAGTTCATGCACATTGCTGCTGTAATTTGTTGCTCTAGGGCATCGCATTTTTGGTAACTACTCACCCCCAGGCTTCGCGCACTGCGTGTCGCTACTCCTCCCCCCTTGCAGGGGGCGACACCAGCGGCCTGGCAAAGCCAGTTCCACGGTGTCTGCTTGATGGTTTGCGCTCGCTTCATGCTGTGGGATGAAGTGAGTTGAATAGTCACCATTTTTAGATATGCAATGCCCCGCTGCAGATGCTTGTGCTGCGCTTACTGGCAAGCCTCACAACCGGGGTCGTCAATGGCGCAGAACTTGATGTCGGTGGCGGGCAGTTCTGCGGCCTGCGCTTGCGCTGCAGCGGCTGCTGCATCCAGTGCGTTGTAGGTCGATTTCCCAGCCTGTGCATGGGCCGATTCGCTGCCGGAAGACACTGCGTTCATGCGGCCTGCCGCTACCGTGGATTTCTCGGCATGGGTCGCGCTTTGGGTGCGCAGGTAGTAGGTGGTTTTCAGGCCACGCAGCCAGGCCAGCTTGTAGGTGTCGTCGAGTTTTTTGCCCGATGCGCCGGCCATGTAGATGTTGAGCGACTGGGCCTGGTCAATCCACTTCTGGCGGCGTGCAGCAGCTTCGACCAGCCAGGTGGTTTCGACTTCAAACGCGGTGGAGTACAGCGCCTTGATGTCCTGTGGCACACGGTCGATCGGGCGCAGTGAGCCGTCGAAGTGTTTCAGGTCCATCACCATCACGTCGTCCCACAGGCCAAGGCGTTTCAGGTCGTGTACGAGTGCGCCGTTGATGACGGTGAATTCGCCCGACAGGTTGGACTTGACCGACAGGTTGCCGAAGCAGGGTTCGATCGATGCGTCCACACCAATGATGTTTGAGATGGTGGCTGTGGGGGCAATCGCCACGCAGTTGGAATTGCGCATGCCATCGGTGGCAATCTTCTTGCGCAGGGCATCCCAGTCCAAGGTGGAGGAGCGGTCCACTTCAACATACCCACCACGTGCTTCGGCCAGCATGTCGAGGGTGTCGAAGGGCAGGATGCCCTGGTCCCACAGCGAACCGCGGTAGCTGGTGTACTTGCCGCGCTCGCGGGCCAGCTCGCTGGAGGCCCAGTAGGCGTAGTAGCAGATTGCTTCCATCGACTGGTCGGCAAACTCCACCGCTTCTTGCGATGCATACGGCGTACGCAGCGCATACAGCGCGTCCTGGAAGCCCATCAGGCCCAGGCCCACGGGGCGGTGGCGCAGGTTGGAGTCACGCGCCTTCTTGACGGCGTAGTAGTTGATGTCGATCACGTTGTCCAGCATCCGCATGGCCGTGGTGATGGTCTTCTTGAGCTTGTCGTGGTCTACCGCGCCATCTTTCAGATGCTGCAGAAGGTTGATGGAGCCCAGGTTGCAAACTGCTGTTTCAGTGTCGCTGGTGTTGAGCGTGATTTCCGTGCACAGGTTCGACGAGTGCACCACACCAGCGTGCTGCTGCGGGCTGCGCACGTTGCAGGCGTCCTTGAAGGTGATCCAGGGGTGGCCGGTCTCAAACAGCATGGTCAGCATCTTGCGCCACAGGTCGCTGGCTTGCACGGTGCGCGACGGCTTCAGATCGCCGCGTGCGGCTTTTTCTTCGTAGGCGACATAAGCCTTTTCGAAGTCGGCGCCGAACAGGTCGTGCAGGTCGGGCACGTTGTTGGGCGAGAACAGCGTCCAGGTGCCCTTTTCCATCACGCGGCGCATGAACAGGTCGGGAATCCAGTTGGCCGTGTTCATGTCGTGGGTGCGGCGGCGGTCGTCGCCGGTGTTCTTGCGCAGCTCCAGGAATTCTTCGATGTCCAGATGCCAGCTTTCCAGGTAGGTACACACCGCACCCTTGCGTTTGCCGCCCTGGTTCACGGCCACAGCCGTGTCGTTCACCACCTTCAGGAACGGCACCACGCCTTGTGACTCACCGTTGGTGCCCTTGATGTGGCTGCCCAAAGCGCGCACACGGGTCCAGTCGTTGCCCAGGCCGCCCGCAAACTTGGACAGCAAGGCGTTTTCCTTGATGGACTCGTAGATGCCGTCCAGGTGGTCTGGCACGGTGGTCAGGTAGCAGCTGGACAGCTGCGAACGCAGCGTGCCGCTGTTGAACAGCGTGGGGGTGCTCGACATGAAGTCGAACGAAGACAGCACTTCGTAAAACTCGATGGCGCGGGCTTCGCGGTCCACCTCGTTCAGCGACAGGCCCATGGCCACCCGCATGAAGAAGGCCTGGGGCAGCTCGATGCGGGTTTTCTTGACGTGCAGGAAGTAGCGGTCGTACAGCGTTTGCAGGCCCAGGTAGTCGAATTGCTGGTCGCGCTCGGCCTTCAGGGCCGCGCCCAGGCGGGCCAGGTCGAACTGCTGCAGGCGCTCGTCCAGCAGCTCGGCTTCCACGCCACGTTGGATGAACTGTGGGAAGTAGTCTGCGTAGGCCGGGCCCATGTCGGCGGGGGCTACTTCGCGGCCCAGCACTTCCTTGACGATGGTGTGCAGCAGCAGGCGTGCGGTGGCGTAGGTGTAGTCCGGGTCTTTTTCGATCAACGTACGCGCGGCCAGGATGGATGCCTTGTAGACCTCGTCCATGGGCACACCGTCGTAGAGGTTGCGCATGGTTTCTGCCAGGATCGGGGCGGCCTTGACGTCTGCGCCCAAACCAGAGCAGGCTGATTCGATCAGGCCTTTGAGGTCGTTCAGATCCAGTGCCACACGTTGGCCACCGTCCAACACATGCAGAACAGGGGCGGGTGGGGCGGCTTGCTCCACCTGGCGGGCACGTTCCTGGGTGCGGCGTTCGCGGTACAGCACGTAGGCACGGGCGATTTCGTGGTGGCCGCCGCGCATCAGGCCCAACTCGACCTGGTCTTGTACGTCTTCAATATGGAAGGTGCCACCACCGGGGCGCGAACGCACCATGGCACGCACCACACCCTGGGTCAGGCCGTCCACCGTCTCGCGTACGCTGGCCGAGGCTGCGCCCTGGGTGCCGTGTACGGCCAGGAAAGCCTTCATCATGGCCACGGCAATCTTCTGTGGCTCGAACGGCACCACCGCGCCATTGCGGCGAATGATCTGGTAGTGCGACAGCGCGCCCGGCACGGCGGCGGCAGCCGATACGGCTTCAGGGGCGGTGGAGGGGTAACCCACGCTGGACGCGGTGGGGGTGGACGTTGCAGTTTGCATGGTTCCTCTTTCTAGAAATGGCCACCGCACACCGGTAAAACGGGAGGCGGTGGCATAAAAACGGTGGTTTTGGAGGTGCCCCTGCTGGGGCGACCGAACTCTATATCTGGTGTGCGGGCTCCATTCTAGACACTACAGGTAGTGTTTAGGGTGCAGTTACACCAAGATTATTTTTTGCTTGGAAGGGTCAAGATGCCGCATATCCCGAAGCCATTGGCTGGTGGGCTTTTAGGGGTCTGCACGATGGCAGGGCGCGGCTTTCCAGCGTTTTTGGCCTGCAAAGCCGCGCCGTATGGGGACTGCGGTTTTGCAAAAAAATGCAAGGCGCGGATTATGCCGGGAAAACCCCAGTCGGCCAGGGCAGCGCCCGGCGAAGGGCGGCCCAATCAAAGCCTGGTCCGGGGTCGGCCTTGCGGCCGGGTGCGATGTGTTCGTGGCCAGCGACGTGCTGCAGCGGGTACTGCTGTGCCATGGCTGGCAGCAGGCTGCCCAGTGCTTCGTACTGGGCCGGCTCGAACAGGTCGCCTTCCAGGCCTTCGAGTTCAATGCCGATCGAATCATCGTTGCAGTTGTCCCGGCCCCGGTAGTGGGAGCGACCTGCGTGCCAGGCCCGGTCGTCGCAGCTGACAAACTGCCAGATGTCGCCATTGCGGCGTATAAAAAAATGGGCTGACACTTCCAGGCCGCGGATGGTGCCGAAATAGGGGTGGGCGCCCCAGTCCAGCGTATTGGTGAAAAGCTGCCGTACTTCATCGCCACCATACTGGCCCGGTGGCAGGCTGATGGAGTGCAAAACAACCAGGTCCACCACCACCCCTGCAGGGCGTGGGCCGAAGTTGGGGGACACTTCGTGGTGCGCGAAGCGGTACCAGCCCTTGTCCCACAAGGGTAATACGCCAGGTTCAGGCGGCGTCGTCATGGGCCTCGTCGTCTGCCACGCCCTGGGGAGTGGCAATGTTCAGCCGGGCGATGCGGTAGCGGATCTGCCGCAGGCTCAGGCCCAGACGGGTTGCGGCGGCGGTGCGGTTAAAGCCGGTTTCGTGCAGGGCCTTGACGAGAATTTCACGCTCCAGCTGGTCCAGATAACCCTGCAGGTCGGCAGGGGTGGCCGCCACGGAAGGGGGCGGTGGTACAACTGGAGTGGAAATGTCCTCCAGATCCTGGCGTACCGACGGGGCGAAGTCGGCCTGCAGTTCGTCCCCGTCACTCAGGGCCACGGCACGGTGCAGCAGGTTTTCCAGTTCACGCACATTGCCCTTCAGAGGATGGGCGGCCAGCTGCGTCAGCATGTGGGACGACAGCGTGGGTGTGGGCATGCCCGAGTCTTGTGCGATACGTGCCAGCAGGGCGGCGGCCAGCGCGGGCAGGTCGGCGCGGCGCTCGCGCAGCGGCGGAATGGCAATCTCGATCACGTTCAGGCGGTAATACAGGTCCTGGCGGAACTTGCCCGCCCGCACCTCGGCCGACAAATCCTTGTGGGTTGCACTGATGATGCGTACGTCCACCGTGTCCTCCACCGTGGAGCCCAGCGGCCGCACGATACGTTCCTGGATTGCCCGCAGCAGCTTCGACTGCATGGGCAGCGGCAGGTCGCCAATTTCGTCGAGAAACAGTGTGCCGCCGCGCGCCGCCTGAAAGTACCCCTCCCGGTCTGACTGGGCACCGGTATACGAGCCCTTCTTGGCACCGAAGAATTCGGCCTCCAGCAGGTTCTCGGGGATGGCCCCGCAGTTCACGGCCACCAGTGGCCCATCGGCACGCTGGCTGTTGGCGTGGAGTGCCTGCGCCACCAGCTCCTTGCCGGTGCCCGATTCGCCGCGCACCAGCACAGGTGCCATGCCACGCGCCACCTTCACGATGCGTTGCTTGACGTTGTGCATCGCTTCGGACGGGCCCACCAGCCGGTCCAGCGCCGTTTCTGCCTGTGCAGGCCTGCGTAGGGCAGCGGGGGTGTTTGCCGGTGTAGTCCGCACAGAAGCAGCCGCCATCAGCGCCGGGCCTTGCACGGCGGACGCCACCACCGTGCGGAACTGCTTCAGATCCACCGGTTTGGTCAGGTAGTCAAAGGCCCCGGCTTTGAGCGCGTCCACCGCGTTCTCGGCCGAGCCGTAGGCGGTCATCACGATGCAACGCTCTGTGCGCTGCTGCGCCTTCAGGGTGTGCAGCACCTCCAGCCCCAGGCCGTCGGGTAGCCGCATGTCGGTGATGACGGCGTCAAAACGTTTCTCCTGCAGGTACTGGCGCGCCTCGGCCAGGTCGCCTGCTGTCTCGACCCGGTACCCCTCACGCAGCAGCGTCAGCTCGTACAGCGTGCGCAGGTCGGGTTCGTCGTCAACAACAAGGATGTAGGCGGAAGGGGCGGTCATACAAGAGGGGTGTCAAAAGGCCCGTCGGCAGCGTGTGCAGTTTGTGCCGGGCGGAAGACCAACGAAAACGCATTACCTTCGACCAGCCCCCGCGCGGTGTGGCGTGGAATCCGCTGGTAGGCGATGGACGCACCATGGCGTTCACACAGCTCTCGGCAAATATACAGGCCCAGCCCGCTGGAGCGGCTCTCCGACGAGAAAAACGGCTCGAACAGGTGGCGCTCCACGGTCTTTTCCAGCGGCGGGCCGTCGCTCCACACCTGCAGGCCCGCCTGCCCGTTGGTGGCCACACCGGTGGAGATCTGCAGTGAGTCGGCGTGTTTGCCGATGTAGCGCAAGGCGTTGTCGAGCAGGTTCACCAGCACACGGCGCAGGTGGTCGCTCTCAAACACCACCACACTGTCGCTGGCTTTCAGGAATGTCTGGACGTACTGTGCGGCGTTGTTGGTCTGGGCCCAGTCGTTGAACAGTGCGGTCACGTTGTCGTCCAGCACCAGCGTGTCGCCCTCGGTCTGGCCCGCCTGGTGCCGCACGCGGGCAATGTCCAGCACTTCTTCGGCGATACGCGCCAGCCGCTGGGCGTTCTGCCGCACCATCAGTGCCAGCCGTTTCTGGCCCGGGTCGGTCAGGTCTTCGTCCATCAAGGCGTTGGCCTGCATGATGGCGGCCAGCGGGTTGCGGATTTCATGCGCCACGGCGGCCGACATACGCCCCATGGCGGCCAGTTTTTCGGTGCGCAGGCGGGCTTCCATCTCCCGCAGGTCGTGCAGGAACACCACACACAAACTCTCCGCCCCTGCTTCACCCGTGGCGGTGAGCCGGGTGGTGGTGTGCAGCTTGCGCGGGCTTTGGTCGGCGGGGGTGATGGCAATACTGGCCCGCCGCCCCCGGCCCTCGGCAAAGGTGCGGTTGGCCTGCTCCAGCAGCGGCGCCCACGCGGGGTCGGCCGTCAGCGGGAAGTGGGGGTCGGACACCGCCGCTTCCGCGCCCAGCAGCCCCCGGGCCGACGGGTTGGCGGCGCGCACCGTGCCCTGCTGGTCCACCACCATCACCCCGTCGTCCAGGGTTTCGATCACCAGCTCGTTCACCTGGATCTGTACCTTGGCCGCCAGCTGGCTGCGCACGGCCAGCTGTTCTTCGCGCGCCAGGCGTGACGCCAGCTGGTGCACCAGGAAGGCGAGGATGAAATAGCCCGTGCCCGTGAGTGCGGCCTGCAGAAAACGCGGCGCGCCGTCCCCGGCCAAAAACGTGGCCAGCCACCACGCATCGGCCAGCAGCAGCAGCGTGATGGCCGCCGCCGTGCCCAGCGCCATCAGCAGCGAGCCCAGCACCGACGCCAGCAGCAGGGGCAGCCCAAACAGCGGTGTGTAGTTGATGCTGCCCGACTGCATCACCTGCAGGGTTGAAAACACCAGAAGATCCAGGCCAATGGTGGGCAGCCACTGGGCCCCCAGGGTGCCCTCCTGGGTGGCAGGGCGCGCCAGCGTGCGCATCAGCACCGTGGCCACCAGGTACGCCCCCCCAATACCCAGGAACAGCTGCGCCGAGCTTTGCCCCATGGCATACGACAGCACCTGCAGCAGCAGGATGGCCACGGCCAGAATCACCCGTGCCGTCATGAAGCCGTGCCACAGCCGCGCGAACGAAGCCTCTTGGGTGGGGCTGCGGACGGGCCGCTGGATACGCATGGTGGGGTGTGGCGCGGTGTGGCTAGCGCCCGGCTTTGGGCTTCTGGTGCTCAGGGCAGCAGAACACCCCCGAGCGCACGGCCACCGCGTCGGTGGCCGGCAGATGGACGCCACACACCGTACAGCGCACCATGTCCTGCAGTTGCGGCGGGGCCGGTTTACGCGCCGCCTGCTGCGCACGCAAGGCCTCGCGCCGGCTGTTGCGCCAGATCCAGACGCCCGCCAGCACTGCCAAAAGAATGAGCAGGTATTTCATAAGGAATGGTTCCCCCCCAGGCTTCGCTGCGCTCTCGCCAACCCTCTGCAGGGGGCGACACCAGCAGCCTGGCAGAGCCAGTTCCGCGGTGTCTGCTGGAAGTGAGGGACGTCACAGACACTTCGGGGGTGGTTCATCGGTTCATGCGCCACGGTGCAGGACAACTTCTAGTACAAAGCGCGAGCCGACATACGCCATCAACAGCAGCAGTGATCCCGCGTACAACACCCGCACCGCCGTGCGGCCGCGCCAGCCAAAACGCGAGCGTCCCAGCAGCAACGCGGCAAACACCAGCCAGGCCAGCAGCGAAAACATGGTTTTGTGCTCCCAGCGCCAGGCGTGGCCGTACAAGGTCTCGCCAAACAGCCAGCCCGCCAGCAACGTGGCCGTCAGCAGCACAAACCCCGCCGTGGCAAAGCGGAAGGTCAGCCGCTCCAGCGTCAGCAGCGGCAGGCTGTCGTTCGAGGTGTCGGCATGGCGGATATGCCGCTCGGCGCGCATCATCAGCCAGGCGTGCACCACCGCCGCCGCAAATAGCCCGTACGACGCAATGCCCAGCGCCAGGTGCAGCGGCAGCCAGGCCGACGCCGACACATGCAGCGGTTTGCCCGGAAAAAACAAGGCCAGCAGCACCGCCGCCGCGCCCAGCAGGGCCAGCGCCCAGCGGGCTTTGAGCAGCGGGAACACCTGGCTTTCCACCGCGTACACCGTCAACACCAGCCAGGCCGTGATCGACAGGGCGGGCGCAAACCCGAATTGGGGCGCGCCGCCCAGC
>JAGOEY010000311.1 GCA_017997515.1 Burkholderiaceae bacterium
AGATCACCGCCGCCCGCGCCAAGAAGACGACGGCCCGCCTGGTGCTCGAAGGCGCCAACGGCCCCACCGTGCCCGAGGCCGACGACATCCTGGCCGAGCGCGGTGTGCTGGTGGTGCCCGACGTGATTTGTAACGCCGGTGGTGTGACCGTGTCGTACTTCGAATGGGTGCAGGACTTCTCGTCCTTCTTCTGGGACGAAGACGAAATCAACGTGCGCCTCGACCGCATCATGATGAACGCGCTGAACAACATCTGGGACACAGCCGACAAACACAAGATTTCGCTGCGCACCGCGACCTATGCGGTGGCGTGCGAGCGCATCCTGACGGCACGCCAGGAGCGCGGTCTTTACCCTTGAGGGTTGGGTTTCACTCCCTTACACCAACGCTCGAAGCTTGCATGCTTCTTCAAGCGGACACCACGGAACCGGCTTTGCCGGGCCGTCGGTGTTGCCCCCTGCAAGGGGGTTGGCGCAGCGGAACGCAGTCCGCGCAGCCTGGGGGTGTGTTTTACTCTCGGGGAACAATAATGGCGGGCAACGCTCCAACCGGGTTGGGCGCGTTGCCCGCTTTTTTATGGCTTCCCAAGGGCTTCGTCAGATGCTGAAAAAACCCGCACCTTCTGCATTTTTTACCCCGCGCCTGCTGGTGGTGCTGGCCACGGCTGTATTGGCAGGATGTGTCACACCCGCCCCGCAAAAGGTGGCGTACGAGCCCGAAGAGTTCGACTCCACCACCACCCACACCCGCGTGTATGCCGCCACCGAGGCACAAACCTGCGAGGCCGCGCGGCGGGCCTTGCTGAGCCAGGGGTACCTGGTGACAGCGGCCACGGCAGACCTGGTGACAGGGCGCAAGCGCTTCCAACCCGAAGCCGAGGTGCACGTCGAGTTCGAGTTCCGGGTGGTGTGTGCCCACGAGGGCAGCAGCGACCGCAGCACCATCGCGTTTGCCAGCGCGCTGCAAGACCGCTACAGCCTCAAAAAGAGCAACAGCTCGGCGTCGGTGGGTGTGGGGGTGCTGGGCTCGCTGTCGCTGCCGTTTGCGGCCAGCGACGAAGCCCTGGTCAAGGTGGCCAGCGAAACCATCACCGACCCCAAGTTCTATGACCGCTTCTTTGCGCTGATCGACCGCTACCGCGTGTTCTCTGAACGCGCCGACGCCCGCGCCGATTCCACTGCCGCCGCTGCAGACTGAGCCTGCAGGGCATGGTAGGTTAATTTATTCAAAAATGATAGCTGCTTGGGCAGGTGGAATGTGCGCTAGAGGCCTATTTCACTCTAAAGCCGACACCTGCACCGCCCCATCGGCATAAAACGCCCGCAGGTTCGCCACGGTCAGCGCTTCCATGGCCTGGCGGGTTTCGCGGGTGGCGCTGGCGATGTGGGGCAGCAGCACCACGTTGTCCAGCGCCATCAGTTCGGCGGGCACCTGCGGCTCGTCGGCGTACACGTCCAGCCCGGCCCCGGCGATGGCCCCGGTCTGCAGGGCCTGCACCAGTGCGTCCTGGTCGACCACCGAGCCGCGCGCCACGTTGACCAGAAAACCGTCCGGCCCCAGCGCCTGCAGCACTTCGGCGTTGACCAGGTGGCGGGTGGCTGCGCCGCCCGCGGTGATAACCACGAGGGTGTCGGCCCAGCGTGCCAGCTCGACCAAGGCGGGCTCGAACTGCCACGGCACACCGGCCACGGGTTTGCGGTTGGTGTAACGGATCTGCATGTCAAAACCGGTGGCGCGCTGGGCAATGGCGCGGCCGATGCGGCCCAGGCCCAGGATGCCCAGGCGCTGGCCGGTCACCTTGCGGCCCAGTTGGAACTTGCCTTGGGGCCAGTCACCCCGGCGCACAAAACGGTCGGCGGCACTGGCACCCCGCGCCACGTCCAGCAGCAGGGCCATGGCCAGGTCGGCCACACAGTCGTTCAGCACGTCGGGGGTGTAACCCACGGCGATGTTGCGCTGGGCGGCCACTTCCAGGTCGATCTTGTCCAGCCCGACACCGTGGCTGGAGATGACACGTAAGCCCGGCAGGGCCGCGAGTAATGCCGCCGATGCACCGGCCGGGGCCGAGGTGGACAGCCCGGTGAAACGGGCACCGTGTGTGGCCAGAAAAGCCTGCGGGTCGGCCTGGTTGGACAGGTGGGTTACGTCGAATTCGGCGGCCAGCGCGGCCTCCAGGGCGGGGGTCAGCGGGCCGTTTTGCAGGACTTGGGGGCGTGTGGTCATGGGGGTTTGGGGAATCGGTGGATGGCGTGCTAGCCCTCGATCAGGATGGCGCGAAAGTCGTTCACATTGGTGAGGGTGGGCCCGGTCACCACCGCATCACCCAGCGCCTGGAAGAAGCCGTGGCCGTCGTTGTTGTCCAGGCTGCTGCGCGGGTTGGTGCCCAGCGCCCAGGCGCGGGCCAGGGTGTCGGGGGTGAGGAGGGCTCCGGCAATTTCTTCGGCACCGTCCACACCGTCGGTGTCGCCTGCCAACGCATACACACCGGGCAGGCCGTTGAGCGCCACACCGAGCGACAGCAAAAATTCGACATTGCGCCCGCCCCGGCCTGTGCCGCGCAGGGTCACCGTGGCTTCGCCGCCGGACAGCAGCACACACGGCGTTT
>JAGOEY010000312.1 GCA_017997515.1 Burkholderiaceae bacterium
GAAGAGCAGCAGTTTGCCCGCCAACTGCGCGACAACAACGATGTGGACGCCGCTGGAAAGCTGGTGCTGTCGCACCTGCGCCTGGTTGTGTCCATCGCCCGCCAATACCTCGGCTACGGCCTGCCCCACGGCGACCTGATCCAGGAGGGCAACGTGGGCCTGATGAAGGCTGTGAAACGTTTTGACCCCGACCAGGGCGTGCGGCTGGTGAGTTACGCCATGCACTGGATCAAGGCGGAAATCCACGAGTACATCCTGAAGAACTGGCGCATGGTCAAGGTGGCGACCACCAAGGCGCAGCGCAAGCTGTTCTTCAACCTGCGGTCGATGAAGCAGGGTTTCAAGGCCGATGCGGCGGCCGCAGACGCCGCCACGCACCGCGACACGCTGAGCCACAGCGAAGTGGGCGCGGTAGCCGACCGGCTGAACGTGAAGCGCGAGGAAGTGATCGAGATGGAAACCCGCATGTCGGGTGGTGATGTGCTGCTGGATCCGTCGCCCTCCGACGACGGTGAACAGGCCTATGGCCCGATTGCGTACCTGACCGACCACTCGCACGAGCCCACGGCCATGATCGAGTCGCACCAGCGCGATGTGCTGGCCAGCGACGGCATCAGCGCCGCACTGGAAGGGCTGGACGACCGCAGCCGCCGTATTGTGGAAGAGCGCTGGCTCAAGGTGAACGACAACGGCTCGGGCGGCATGACGCTGCATGAGCTGGCTGCCGTGTATGGCGTGAGCGCCGAGCGGATTCGCCAGATCGAAGTGGCGGCGATGAAGAAAATGCGCAAGACGCTGGCTGAATTTGCCTGAACCCGCGCAGCTTTTTTCAGATATCCAAACAGGCCCGGCACGTCCGGGCCTTTTTTCTGGGGTTTACACTCACAAACACTTTTTCTTCCGCCATCCAGAGAGGTTTTTCATGTCGCATTCCATGTTTCGCCGCACCGCCCTGATCGCCGCTTTGGCGGTGGTCTCCACGGGGGTTCTGGCGCAAACCGCTGCCAAAAACTCGGCACAACCCAACGTGCTGGCGAACTGGCCCAACAAGCCGCTCAAGATCGTGGTGGGCTTCCCCGCAGGCTCGTCGCCCGACCTGACGGCGCGCACGCTGGCCGAGCCGCTGTCCAAGATGCTGGGCCAGCCGGTCATCGTCGAGAACAAGGTGGGCGCGGGGGGCAACATCGCCGCGGACTTCGTGGCCAAGGCTACCGACAACCACACCATCGGCCTGATGATCAATGGCAACATGACGATTGCCAAGTTGCTGAACCCCAAGGTGCCTTACGACCCGATCAAGGACCTGGCCCCGATCAGCCTGATTGGTGTGTCGCCGCTGGTGCTGACTGCGCCCGTGGGTTCTGCCGGTGCCACGGCGCAGGACTTCCTCGTTGCAGCCCGTAATGGCGGTGACAAGTGGAGTTATGGCTCCCCCGGCGTGGGCACGGTGGGCCACATTGGTATGGAACTGCTGAAGACCAAGACCAACATCAACCCGCTGCATGTGCCCTACCCTGGCTACCCGCAGGTGGCCAACGCGATGATTGCGGGTGAATTGCAGCTGTCGATGCTGCCCCCGGCACTGGCCAACGCCCAGATCAAGGCCGGCAAGCTGCGCGCGATTGGTGTGACGTCGAGCGGCCGCAGCCCGCTGGTGCCGGAGCTGCCCAGCCTGGCAGAAGCCGGTGTGCAGAACTTCAACCTGGAGATCTGGAATGCCATTGCGGCACCCAAGTCGCTGCCCCAGCCCATTGTGGCCAAGCTGGCCACTGCGTTCAGCGAAATCGCCCGTTCGCCCGAAGTGCGCACCAAGCTATTCCAGCAAGGCTGGCAGGTGGTGGGCACCTCGCCTGAAGGGCTGGCCAACCGCATCAAGAGTGACACCAACATGCTGGGTGGCGTGATTGCGATGCGCGGAATCAAAGTCGAGTAACCAAAAATCATGACAGAGTTGACCCCCATCACCTCTGCCATCGGTCTACCACCATTGGTGGTAGACCTCGATGGAACATTGACGCCAACCGACACACTGATTGAGTCCATCATCAGTCTGCTCAAGCAGAGTCCACTCTACCTCTTCAAATTGGTGCTTTGGCTGCTGAACGGCCGGGCCGCATTCAAGCGACAGGTTGCATCGCATTCACACTTCACCCCCGTCCACCTGCCCTGGCGACCAGCGTTGCTGGCCTATCTACGCGAACAACACGCCCAAAACCGCCGGCTCATCCTGGCCACCGCGGCCGACGACAGCATCGCGCAGGTCGTGGCGCGCGAGATCGGTCTGTTCGATCAGGTCATCGCTTCGGACGGCTTGCGCAACCTCAAGGGAAAGGCCAAGCTTGAAGCAATCCAGCAAGCAGTAGGCCCTCGTTTTGTTTACGCAGGCGATAGCGTGGCCGATCTACCCATCTGGCAGGCTGCCGAGGCTGCTATCTTGGTGGGAACTTCAGACGCGGTACGCAAAGCAGTTGTTGCCAACGGCATCAGGATTGAGCAGGAGTTCGTGCAAGCCCGTGCCACCTGGCGTGTCTGGGCGCGCGCCCTGCGCATACACCAGTGGGTCAAGAATTTCCTCATCTTCGTGCCCTTGCTGAC
>JAGOEY010000067.1:0-6166 GCA_017997515.1 Burkholderiaceae bacterium
TTAATCAACGTTCTTGCGCAGGGCATTACAAGTCTTGGCCCTTTGCGCATCTAAAATCACTTTCCATACATCAGGAGATATTCCATGGGTTCATTTTCCATTTGGCACTGGCTCATCGTGCTGCTCATCGTTGTGATGGTGTTTGGCACCAAGAAGCTCAAGAACATGGGCTCTGACCTGGGCGGCGCTGTCAAGGGCTTCAAGGACGGCATGAAAGACGGCGGCGCCTCCGCTGACACACCAGCGGCTGCACCCGGCCAAGTCACCAACAGCACCACCGCTGCGGCTGAAAAAACGACCATCGACGTCGAAGCCAAGAGCCGTTCCTGAGTGCGGCAAACCTCTCTAGCCGCAGGGACTGCCTGTGATTGATATCGGCATCACCAAGATGATGATGGTGGGCGCGGTTGCGCTCATCGTCATCGGCCCGGAAAAACTGCCACGTGTCGCACGCACGGTGGGCATGCTGCTGGGCAAAGCACAGCGTTATGTGTCCGACGTGAAAGCCGAGGTCAACCGCTCCATGGAGCTCGACGAGCTCAAGAAGATGAAGGACTCGGTGGAGAGTGCTGCGCGTGATGTCGAGCAGACCATCCACGCCGAGGCCAGCGACTTCAGCAAGCAGTGGGACGAAGCCACTGGTGACACCACGCCGTCGTCCACGCTGGCCAGCGACTACAGCGTCACGCCGGTGTACCAGCACCCCAAGAAAAACTGGCGGCTCAAACGCGGGGCCACACCACAGTGGTACAAAACACGCAACGGTGTGCGTACCAAGGCTTTGTCCGGTGCCGCCCGGGTGGCCCGCTACCGCCCGGCCAAGCCCCGATAATCCGCGTGAACACGTTCTCAGGGCACCTGCCCTGTCAACCCCAACCCAAGGCATTCCGGGTGTGACCCGAAACAACCCCACCCATGTCTGACCCTACTTCCAAAGACGACGAGCTCGCAGGCTCCGAACAGCCGTTCGTGCAGCACCTGATGGAGCTGCGCGACCGCATGATCAAGGCGATCCTGGCGATCGGTGTGGCCGCTGCGTTTCTGTTCTTCTTCCCCGGTCCCGGCCCGCTGTACGACATGCTGGCCGCCCCGCTGATTGCACACCTGCCCGCCAACGCCACCCTGATCGCCACCAACGTGGTGTCGCCGTTTGTGGTGCCGGTGAAGATTCTGTTCCTGGCTGCTTTTATGCTGGCGCTACCGGTGGTGCTGTACCAGGTGTGGTCTTTTGTGGCGCCGGGCCTGTATGCCCACGAGAAGAAACTGGTGCTGCCACTGGTGATCTCCAGCACGCTGCTGTTTTTTGTCGGGGTTGCGTTTTCGTACTTCGTGGTGTTTGGCCAAGTGTTCTCTTTTATCCAGAGTTTTGCGCCCAAGTCGATCACTGCCGCACCTGACATCGAGGAATACCTGAGCTTCGTCATCGGCATGTTCCTGGCCTTCGGCCTGGCATTTGAGGTGCCGATTGCCGTGATTTTGCTGGTGCGTATGGGGGTCGTCACTGTGGCCCAGCTGCGCGAATTCCGCGGTTACTTCTGGGTTGCCGCCGCTGTGGGCACTGCGCTGGTTACACCGCCAGATGCGGGCTCTATGATCATGCTGCTGCTGGTGGTGGGCGGGTTGTACGAGGTGGGTATTGTGGCTGCGCAGATGTTTGTCAAACACACCAAGGCACCACCCGAAGAAGACACCACCGAAGTCGCTAAACCCTGAGTTTAAGCATCAAATAGGCCTCTAGCGCCCATTGGAACTACGCCCCATGCTATTGAATAAATAGCATGGGGCGTTTTTGTTTTTGATAGAGGGGCTTGGAGGGGGGCTTATTGCTGCCGGTTCGACCGGGGTTTGGGCCGCAGGCCGGGTGTGACCTGCACATCCAGCGCATTGTCGCGGCGCAGCAGGCTGAAGGTGGCGGGGGTTCCCGGCTTGAGCGCGGCCACGCTGGACAGCAGCTCTTGTACATTGGCAATGGTTTTGTCGCCCACCTTGGTAATCACGTCGCCGGGGCGGATGCCGGCCAGTGCGGCGGGGGCGTTCTGCAGCACACCGGTGATGATGACACCCGATGACGATTTGACGCCAAAGGTCTCGGCCAGCTCGGGCGACAGGTCGTTGGGCTCCACACCCACCCAGCCGCGTTTGACTTCACCATCCGTCACGATGCCTTCCAGCACCAGCTTGGCGGTGGACACCGGAATGGCAAAACCGATACCCATGCTGCCGCCAGAGCGCGAGTAAATCGCGGTGTTGATACCCTGCAGGTGGCCGTTTACGTCCACCAGTGCACCACCCGAATTGCCGGGGTTGATGGCCGCATCGGTCTGGATGAAGTTCTCGAAGGTGTTGATGCCCAGCTGGTTGCGCCCCAGCGCGCTCACGATGCCGCTGGTGACGGTTTGCCCCACACCAAACGGGTTGCCAATGGCCAGCACCTGGTCGCCCACCTGCAGTGCGTCGGAGTTGCCCAGCACGATGACCGGGAGTTTGTCCAGGTCGATCTTGAGGATGGCGAGGTCCGTTTCGGGGTCGGTGCCAATTACCTTGGCGCGGGCGTGGCGGCTGTCGTTCAGCACCACGTCGATGTCGTCCGCGCCTTCCACCACGTGGTTGTTGGTCAGGATGTAGCCGTCGGCGCTGATGATCACACCACTGCCCAGCCCGGCCTGGGGCTGGTTGCCCTGTTCACCAAAGAAAAACTGGAACCACGGGTCGTCCGAACGCGGCCCGCGCCGGGCAGCCGTGCTGGTGTTGATGCTGACCACGGCAGGAGACGCCCGTTTGGCCGCACCGCTGTAGCTACCCGGCATGGGCGTGCCCGCAGGCGCGGCAGGGGCCTCGATCAGCGCGATGGCACTGCTCAGCGAGGGCCGCCGGTTCATCCACTCCGGCTTGAGTGTGGCAACCACAAAATAAACAGCCACCAGAAGGGTGACGGTTTGCGCAAACAACAACCAGAGGCGTTTCATGAAAATCGGGGTGGAGTGGCTGGGGCCCGGCGGGGCAGGGGCGGAGGGCTATTCTCCCAGATGTGCAGGCGCTTGCACCGTGAACACCTTGTGATGCCTGAGACAATCAACCCATGCCCATGACCACCCGAGACACTTTGCTGCAGGCCTTCGACACCCTGCTGCAGCCCGCCCGCTTCAAGGACTACGGCCCCAACGGCCTGCAGGTCGAGGGGCGCAACGAGATCACCACCATCGTGTCAGGCGTCACAGCCAGCCGCGCGTTGATCGAAGCCGCCATTGCGGCAAACGCCGATGCGATTTTTGTGCACCACGGCTTGTTCTGGCGCGGGCAAAGCGGCACTGTGACGGGCTGGATGAAGCAGCGCCTGCAGCTGCTGCTGGCCCACGACATCAACCTGTTTGCCTACCATCTGCCGTTGGACGCGCACCCGGAGTGGGGCAACAACGCCCAGCTGGGTGTGCAGCTGGGTCTGGTGGCCGAGAGCCACTTTGGTGAGCAGGAGCTGGGTTGCATGGGGGTGGCAGCCTTTGCCAACGCGGCGCAGCTCGCCCAGCATGTGGAATCAGTGCTAAATCGGCCTGTAACGCTTGTTCAGAATGCGCAGACAGCTATAAAAAAAATAGCATGGTGCACCGGCGGCGCGCAAGGCTACTTCGAGGCAGCCATTGCTGCCGGGGCCGATGCCTTTGTCACTGGCGAAATCTCGGAGCCCCAGGCCCACTACGCGCGCGAGATGGGTGTGGCCTACCTGGCCTGCGGGCACCACGCCACCGAGCGGTATGGCGCACCGGCCGTGGCGGCCCATGTGGCGGCGCAGCTGGGCTTGGCGCATGTGTTTATCGACGTGGACAACCCGGCATGAAGCCCGTGCTGCGCCCCATCGCCATCACCCTGGGTGATCCGGCAGGTATTGGCCCCGAGACCATTGCCAAGGCGTTTCGTGATACGCCGGACGCCACCGCAGGCTGTTTTGTGGTGGGTGATGTGGGTGTGATGCGCCGGGCTGTGGGGTATGCCACCGGTGCAGGCCAGGTTGCGCTGCCGGTGGCGCAGATCACCTCACCTGCCGAGGTCGCCACACTGCCGCCGCGCTGTATGGCAGTGCTGCAAATCCATGAAGAAACCGCCCCGGTGCTGCCGATGGGGCAGGTGAGTGGTGTAGCCGGGCGTTTGGCAGGCGACTGCGTGGTGTGGGCCGCGCGTGCGGCGCTGCGTGGCGACGTTGCGGCGCTGGTGACGGCCCCGCTGCACAAGGAGGCGCTGTCAGCCGCAGGTGCGCCGTACGACGCCTACCCGGGCCACACCGAGCTGTTGCAGGCCGAGGCCGCTGCTTTTTTGGGCCGTCCGGTGGCGCAGGTGCCGGTGCGCATGATGCTAGCCAATAACGAGCTGCGCACCGTGCTGGTCAGCATCCACATGTCGCTGCGCCATGCCATTGAAGCGGTCACTTTCGACAATGTGCTGCAAACCCTGCGTATCACCCATGACGCCCTGCTGCGCACGCTGGGCCAACCGCCACGTATCGGTGTGGCGGGGCTGAACCCGCATGCGGGGGAGGGTGGGTTGTTTGGCAGCGAGGAACTGGAGACCATTATCCCGGCCATCGCCGCAGCGAAGGCCGAGGGGCTGGACGTGGTCGGCCCGTTTGCGCCCGACACAATCTTCATGCGCGCCCGCGCACCCCATGCCGGCGAGCGGGGTGAATTCGACGTGGTGGTGGCGATGTACCACGACCAGGGCCTGATCCCGGTGAAATACCTGGGGGTGGAGCAGGGCGTCAACGTAACCCTGGGTCTGCCGCTGGTGCGCACCAGTCCGGACCATGGTACGGCGTTTGACATTGCCGGAACCGGAAAGGCGGATGCGTCCAGCCTGTTGGCGGCGATCCGGATGGCGCGGCAGCTTTGTGGCGGGTGAGCCCCGCCTTCTTGCGTTTTATTTTTTGAGGCTGTCGCGGATTTCACGCAGCAGGGCGATGTCTTCCGGGGTTTCGGCAGGGGCTGCCACCACGGGCTGCTCACGTTTCAGGCGGTTGATCTGTTTGACCATCAGGAAAATGATGAAGGCCAAGATCAGGAAGTTGATGGCCACGGTCAGGAAGCTGCCGTATGCCAGCACCGGTACACCCGCCTTGCGCAGCTCGACCAGGGTTTCGGTGGTGCCTGGCGGGATTTTGGCCAGTGGCAGGTACCAGTTGCTGAAATCCAGCCGGCCAAACACCATACTTACGACGGGCATGATCAGGTCAGTCACCACCGAATCCACGATCTTGCCGAATGCGCCGCCGATGATCACACCCACAGCCAAGTCGATCACATTGCCTTTGACGGCAAACTCCTTGAATTCACTGACCATTCCCATATCTACCACCTCTTGAAGTTTTTTGAACGACGCAGAGTATGGCTGAGAAACTCCACCGTGTGAAATGGTGGGTGGATGGGGCGTTTCAGCGTTGAATGGGGGGAGGTCAGTCCGCTACAATCCCGGGTTGACCCCAATCAAGCGGTGAAAATCGAGGACCCCCATGAGTGACATTTCAGTCGACACCCCCCGAATCGACAACAGCAAAAGGACTTGGATCATTGCGTCCTCCTGTGCTGGTGCGGTGGCAGGCGTTGCCGTTGCCGTACCTTTCGTCAGCTCCTTTCAGCCATCAGAGCGTGCCAAAGCCGCCGGCGCTGCCGTAGAAGTTGACATCAGCGGTATCAGCCCTGGTGAAAAAATCACCGTGGAATGGCGCGGCAAACCGGTGTGGATTCTTCGCCGCACACCCGAACAAATCGCAGAGCTGCCCCAGAACGACGCCCAGCTGGCAGACCCACAGTCCCTGCGTAACCCTGCGGAATTCACGCCCGAATACGCACGCAACGAAGCCCGCTCCATCAAGCCCGAGTACCTCGTGGTGGTCGGCATCTGCCCGCACCTGGGTTGCTCACCTACGGCCAAGTTCCAGGCCGGCCCGCAGCCCTCGCTGCCCGACAACTGGGCCGGCGGTTTCCTCTGCCCTTGCCATGGTTCGACCTTCGACATGGCCGGCCGCGTCTTCAAGAACAAGCCATCCCCCGACAATCTGCCCGTTCCGCCGCACATGTATCTGTCAGATACCCGTCTGCTGATCGGTGAAGACAAGAAGGCCTGAGGGAGAAAACACCATGGCAGCTGAAATCAAAGAAATCTCCCCCAACGCCCCCGCAGG
>JAGOEY010000067.1:6266-8301 GCA_017997515.1 Burkholderiaceae bacterium
TGTACGGCTCGTACCGCAAGCCACGCGAGCTGGTCTGGATCTTCGGTTGTGCGATTTTCCTGTGCCTGATGGCCGAAGCCTTCATGGGATACCTGCTGCCATGGGGCCAGATGTCCTACTGGGGTGCACAGGTGATCGTGAACCTGTTCTCCGCCATTCCGTTTGTCGGCCCCGATCTGGCACTGCTGATCCGTGGTGACTATGTGGTGGGTGACGCGACGTTGAACCGTTTCTTCGCATTCCACGTGATCGCCGTGCCGCTGGTGCTGCTGGGTCTGGTGGCCGCTCACATCATTGCCTTGCATGAAGTGGGCTCCAACAACCCCGATGGTGTTGAGATCAAGGGCCCGAATGCGCCCAAGGATGCCGATGGCCATCCGCTGGACGGCATTCCGTTCCACCCGTTCTACACGGTGCACGACATCTTTGGTGTGAGTGTGTTCCTGATGGTGTTCACGGCAGTGATCTTCTTCGCTCCCGAGGCCGGTGGTTACTTCCTGGAGTACAACAACTTCATCCCGGCTGACCCGCTGAAGACGCCGAGCCACATCGCACCGGTCTGGTACTTCACGCCGTTCTACTCCATGCTGCGTGCCATCACCAGCGAAATGATGTACGTGCTGATCGCCTGCTTGTTGGGTGGTGCAGCGCTGATCGTCATCAAGTTCAAGTTGCCAACATTGGTCAAGGTGGCCGTGGTCGGCGCTGCAGTGGTGGGCACTGCACTGATGCTGGGTATCGACGCCAAGTTCTGGGGTGTGGTGGTGATGGGTGGTGCTGTCATCATCCTGTTCGGCCTGCCATGGCTGGACCACAGCCCTGTGAAGTCCATCCGTTACCGCCCTACATGGCACAAGTACCTGTATGGCATCTTTGTGATCAACTTCCTGATCCTCGGCTACCTGGGTGTGCAGGCACCATCGACGCTGGGTGAACGTGTTTCCCAGGTCGGAACCCTGTTTTACTTCGGCTTCTTCCTGTTGATGCCATGGTGGAGCCGTCTGGGTACACCCAAGCCCGTTCCAGACCGCATCACGTTCACGGCACACTGAGAGGGAGAAGAACAATGAAAAAATTTGCCACGAAATTCCTCCTCGGGCTGGTTGCAGCTGTGGGCCTGACGGTTGGTGCCCATGCTGCGGGTGGTGACTCCATCGCCTGGGACAAAGCACCCAACAAGACCAATGACCTGGGTTCCCTGCAAAACGGTGCCAAGCTGTTTGTGAACTACTGCGTGGGTTGCCACTCGGCGGCGTACATGCGTTACAACCGCTTGACCGACATCGGGCTGACCGAACAACAGATCAAGGACAACCTGCTTTTCACGACCGAGAAAGTCGGTGAAACCATGCGTGCCACGATCGACCCGAACCAGGCCAAGGAATGGTTTGGTGCCAACCCACCTGATCTGACCCTGGTGGCACGTTCACGCGCTGGCCATGGTGGCACCGGTGCCGACTACCTGTACACCTTCCTGCGCACGTTCTACCGTGACGACACCAAGGCCACGGGCTGGAACAACATGGCTTTCCCCAGTGTGGGTATGCCCCATGCGTTGTGGGAGCTGCAAGGCGACCGCCGCCCCGTGTTTGAAGAGCGGGATGTGCATGGCCACCCCACGCAGGTGTTTGCGGGCTGGAAGCAACACTCGCCTGGCACCATGACACCCCTGCAGTACGACCAAGCGGTGGGTGACCTCGTCAACTACCTGCAATGGATGGCCGAACCCGCGCAGAACACACGTGTCCGTATCGGTGTCTGGGTGCTGCTGTTCCTGGGCCTGCTCACTGTCATTACCTGGCGCCTCAATGCGGCGTTCTGGAAAGACGTCAAGTAAGTCACCACGTTTTTTTCCTTCCGGTACCTGTACCCCGTACGGGCCGGATTTACAGAGTGGGCCGACCCGCGTGTCATGCGCAGGTGACGTCCCACTCTTTTGATTTTTAGGAGCTTCCGCCATGATGGTGCTTTATTCGGGAACAACCTGCCCTTTCTCCCACCGCTGCCGCTTTGTGCTGTTCGAGAAGGGTATGGA
>JAGOEY010000068.1 GCA_017997515.1 Burkholderiaceae bacterium
CACGGCGGATGGGGTGACGCGGCCCCGCAGCACCCGTTCGAAATGGGTGGGGTCGTGCGGGGTGAGCATGGCGGCTTCACGCGGCAGGTGGAAGTCCCACAGGCGTGAGATCCAGAAGCGCAGCGCACCGGCGCGCTGCATGGCGGGCAGCAGCTGGCGCTCGGCGGCGGTGAAGGGGCGCACGGCTTCGTAGGCCGCGAGGAAGTGTTCGGCGCGGGTGGCGTCGTGTGTGCCGCTGGCCAGGTCGATACACCAGTCGTTCATACACACGGCCACGTCGAACAGAAAGCTGTCCACACCCGCAAAGTAGAAGTCGAAAAAGCCGGTCAGTGTCTCGCCGTCGAACATGGCGTTGTCACGGAACAGGTCGGCGTGCACCGGCCCGCGGGGCAGGGCGGCGTACACGGGCAACGCGGCAATGTGGTTCTGGTAGGCCAGTTCGCTGCGCAACAGATTCGCCTGGGCGGGCTCTAGGAAGGGCAGCACCACGGGCACGGTCTCGTTCCACCAGGGCAGGCCGCGCAGGTTGGGCTGGCTGCGGTTGAAGTCACGCCCGGCCAGGTGCATGTGGGCCAGCGCCGTGCCCAAAGCGGCACAGTGCACGGCCTGGGGGGCGAGCTGGCTTTTGCCGCGCAATTTGTTGACCACGGCGGCGGGTTTGCCGTTGACGCTGTGCAGGATCTCGCCATGGCGGTCGGCCTGCGGGTCGGGCACCGCCACACCGCGCTGCGCCAGGTGTTTCATCAGGTACAGGTAAAACGGCAGCTGTTCTGCCGTCAGCCGTTCGAACAAGGTGAGCACATAGTCGTGCTGCACGCCATCACGCATGGTGCTGGCAAAGTAGTTGGTGTTTTCGATGCCGCCCTCGATGCCACGCAGGGCGCACAGGTCGCCCAGGCCCAGGCGCTGCATCAATACACGTGCTTCGTCCTCAGAGACTTCCGTAAAAACTGCCATGGTAGGGTCCGCCAGCCGTCAGAACTTGAGCACGTTCCAGACGCGCGGGCCGGAGCCAGACTCGGCCCCTTCGCGCTGCGTGGGGCGCGTGCGCGCACCCTCGGTGGGCTGGATTTCGTATTCGGGCATGTTGGCCTTCGGGGTGACCGTGATGCTCTGGGTCTGGCCGCCCACCCGCAATTCGTCGATGCGGGCACCGCTGTCCTCGGTGCGGATCTGCTCGATCCGCTGGTCTGGACGACCTTTGGGGGCCGCCTGTGCCTCACCCGCAGCCGGTGCCTGCGCCAGCGCAGCCCCGCAGCACCCGGCCAGCACGGCGGCGGTGATCAAGGACAGAGGGCGGCGCAGGGGTGAAAGCAGGGTCGAAGACATGTGCCGATTGTAGGCGCGGGCATGAATAACCCGCGTTTACAAATCCCCGTGGTAGGTAGCACGCACGATCCCCTCCAGCAGACGCGGCGGAACTGGCTCTGCCAGGCCGCTTGCGTCGCCCCCTGCAAGGGGGAAGGAGTAGCGGAACGAAGTCCGCGAAGCCTGGGGGTGTACCTTCCACACGGCACAATCCCGGGATGACCCAAAAGACCTTACTGCTGGTGGATGGCTCCAGCTACCTGTACCGTGCCTTTTTTGCCGGTGGCGAAACCATGAGCACCACTTTGCCCGATGGAACGGTGCAAAAAACCGGTGCCATCCGCATCATGGTCAACATGATGACCAGCTTGCGCCGCGAAGTGCCTGCCGACTACGCTGTCTGTGTTTTCGACGCCAAGGGCTCGACCTTCCGTGACGAGTGGTACCCCGCCTACAAAGCCAATCGCTCGCCCATGCCCGACGAGCTGCGCAGCCAGATCGACCCGATCCACGAAGTGGTGCGGCTGCTGGGCTGGCCGGTGGTGGTGGTGCCCGGCGTGGAGGCCGATGACGTCATTGGCACGTTGGCGGTTATGGCAGCGGCTCAGGGCACCAAGGTCATCATCTCCAGTGGCGACAAGGACCTGAGCCAGCTGGTGAACGAACACATCACCATCATCGACACCATGAGTGGCAAGGTGCGTGACGTGGCCGGTGTGACTGCCGAATTTGGTGTGCCCCCGTCGCTGATGGTGGACTACCAGACGCTGGTTGGCGACACCGTGGACAACGTGCCCGGGGTCGCCAAGGTGGGCCCGAAGACGGCCGCCAAGTGGCTGCAGGAATATGGCTCCCTCGACGCCCTGCTGGCACGTGCGGGCGAGATCAAGGGTGTGGCCGGTGAAAACCTGCGCAACGCGCTGGAATGGCTGCCGCAGGGCCGCCGTTTGGTGACCATCCGCACCGACTGTGATTTGGTCGACCATGTGGTGGGACTGCCTGCTATGGATTCAATAGCGTATGCCGCACAAGAGACGGGCGCTTTAAAGGGTTTTTACGATAAATTTGGCTTCAAGGGGCTGGCCCGCTCGCTCGACGCCGCTGCACCTGCTGAAGCTGCAGCCCCACCCGCCGCCAAACCCGCCCGGCCGCCCAGCAACGAGCCAGGCCTGTTTGATGACCCGGAAGACCTGCTGGCCGACGAGGCCGCACGGGTCGAGGCCGCCTCCGCCCTGCAATACGACACCGTGCTGACCTGGGACGCTTTTGATGCCTGGCTCGCCCGTATCAACGCGGCTGACCTGGTGGCGCTGGACACCGAGACCACCTCGCTCGACGAGATGGTGGCCGAGATCGTGGGCATCAGTTTCAGCGTCGAGCCCGGCGCAGGTGCCTACATTCCGCTGGCCCACGATTACCCGGACGCTCCGGCCCAACTGCCACGCGACGAAGTGCTGGCGCGCCTCACGCCCTGGCTGGTGGATGGGCAAAAGAAAAAGCTCGGCCAGCACGTCAAATACGACCGCCATGTGTTTGCCAACCACAGCATCGAGGTGCAGGGTTATGTGCACGACACCATGCTGCAGAGTTATGTGCTGGAGGTGCACAAGCCCCACGGCCTGGCCAGCTTGGCCGAGCGCCACTTGGGGCGCAGCGGCGTAAATTACGAAGACCTGTGTGGCAAAGGTGCGCACCAGATTCCGTTCAGCCAGGTCGAAATTGGCAAAGCCGCGCACTATGCGTGTGAAGATTCGGACCAAACGCTGGACGTGCACCGTGTGTTGTGGCCCCAGCTGGAGGCAGACGCCAAACTGCGTGGTATCTACGAACTGGAAATCGCGTCCAGCGAGGCGCTGTACCGTATCGAGCGGAATGGCGTGCTGATCGACGCGCCCACACTGGCTGCGCAGAGCCATGAACTGGGCCAGCGCATCCTGCAGCTGGAAACGGAAGCGTACGAGATCGCAGGCCAGCCGTTTAACCTGAGCAGCCCCAAGCAGTTGGGTGAAATTTTCTTCGACAAACTGGGTATGCCCGTGGTCAAGAAAACCGCTACCGGCGCACGCAGCACCGACGAAGAAGTGCTCGAAAAACTGGCCGAAGACTACCCACTGCCCGCCAAACTGCTGGAGCACCGCGGGCTGGCCAAACTCAAAGGCACCTACACCGACAAACTTGCCCAACTGGCCAACCCGCGCACAGGCCGGGTGCACACCCACTATGCCCAGGCCGTGGCCGTGACCGGTCGGTTGAGCAGCAACGACCCGAACCTGCAGAACATCCCCATCCGTACGCCGGAAGGCCGCCGCGTGCGCGAAGCTTTTGTGGCGCCGCCGGGCCGGGTGATTGCGAGTGCAGACTACTCACAGATCGAGCTGCGCATCATGGCGCACCTGAGTGGGGATGCGTCTTTGCTGAGCGCGTTCAGAGAAGGGCTGGACGTGCACCGCGCCACGGCGGCGGAGGTGTTCAGCGTGCCGGTAGACCAGGTCAGCAGTGAGCAGCGCCGTTATGCCAAGGTCATCAACTTCGGGCTAATTTATGGCATGAGTGCATTTGGCCTGGCGCGTAACCTGGGTATCGACAATACAGCGGCAAAGAACTACATCACGCGGTACTTCGAGCGTTACCCCGGCGTCAAGCAGTACATGGACGACACCAAGGTGCTGGCCAAAAAGCAGGGTTATGTCGAAACGGTGCTGGGCCGCCGCCTGCAGATGCCAAGCATCCAGAATGCCAAGGGTGCGCTGTTGTCCGGGCTGGAACGCCAGGCCATCAATGCACCCATGCAGGGCACGGCGGCCGACCTGATCAAGCTGAGTATGGTGGCGGTGCAGAAAGCACTGGACGCTGAAAAGCGCAGCACGCTGATGATCATGCAGGTGCACGACGAACTGGTGTTTGAGGTGCCCGAGGATGAGGTGGAATGGGTGCGCACCGAGATTCCGCGCCTGATGGCGGGGGTAGCCGATCTGAAGGTGCCGCTGCTGGCGGAAGTGGGCGTGGGGCCGAACTGGGACAAAGCGCATTAGGTGTTGCGCACCCCCAGGCTTCGCGGACTTCGTTCCGCTACGCCTTCCCCCTTGCAGGGGGCGACACCTGCGGACTGGCAGAGCCAGATCCGCGGTGTCTGCTGGAAGGGGGCTCGCCTGGCGGCTTTGCCCGGTTGCGTGGCTATGTGCTTACTTTGACGCTTCAGGCTGTTGCTTCCACACTTTCGCATTGGTTGCGGCCTGCATTTTTGGCGCGGTAGAGGGCAGCGTCGGCGGCATCGACCAGGATGGTGGGGTCGGTACCTGCGATGGGACACAGGCTGGCGATGCCGATGCTCAGTGTCAGGTGCTGGGCGGTGCATGAGGTGGCGTGGGGCAGGGCGATCTGCGCAATCGCGTCCATGCAATGTTGGGCCACCGCACGGGCATCGGCCAGGGTGCAGCCTGGCAGCAGCAGCACAAATTCTTCGCCCCCATACCGGGCGGCCAACTCGTCGGCACGCCGCACACACCGGGCCAGCGCCTGTGCCACCTGGCGCAGGCAGGCGTCACCGGCGACATGGCCGTAGTGGTCGTTGTACAGCTTGAAGTGGTCAATATCCACCAGCAACAAAGACAAGGGGATTTGTTGCCGGGCTCCGCGTTGCCATTCGTTGCCCAGGCGTTCGTCGAAATGGCGGCGGTTGCCAATACCCGTCAGCCCGTCGGTGGTGGACAACAAGGCCAGTTGGGCATTGGCGGCGGCCAGCAACTGCTCTTTGCGCACCAGCTCGGTGACGTCGGTGCGCACACCGGCAATACCGCCGCTGCGGGTTCTGCGCTCATGCACCCGCAGCCAGCGTTGGTCGGGCAGTTGCTGCATGGTGGCCAGGCCTGCGGCATGGTGCTCATGCATCCGCTCGGACAGCCACTGGTCTTCGCGGCCCAGGGCCTCGGGGAACTGGCCCGCCAACACGCCGTGGCGCAGCATCTCTTCAAAACTCTGCCCGGTGCGCATCAGCGGCGTCATCAACGGGTACACCGCGCGAAACTGGGAGTTACATGCCACAAGCCTGTCGTCCTGGTCATACAGGGCAAAGGCCTCGGGCAGGGTTTCGATGGCGTCTTCGAGCAGCTCGCGGGCCAACTGTGCTTCCTGGCGGGAGGCGTCCAAGGCCTGTTTTTGCAGGATGTGGTCGGTTACATCAAGGCGCACACACACGATGTAGCCGGTGGGTGTGCGTGTTTCATGCAGCTGCATCCAGCGGCCGGTGGGGTAGTAACGCACCTGGGGGCCTGTGTGTAGGCCGCGTTGGGCCAGCATGTTGGCAATCCAGGCTTCCTGCTCCTCGGCTGGAACCGGCGGAGCACCGTTCGCCAGGCTGGTGCGCAGCAGGTGTTCGTAGGTGTGCCCCAGTGCTTCGTGCACGGGGATGTGCGGGGCCATTTGGGCCAGGTGCTGGTTGTAGACGATGAGCCGGTCCTGCTCGTCATAAATCTCCAGTCCGGCAGGCATGGCTTCCAGTGCTTCGTGCAGTTGCAGCTGGGCCAGATGGGTTTCCTTGCGTGCGGCATGCAGCGCACGTTCGTTGTGTTTGAAGGCCGTCACATCCGTGTACAGGCCAATGGTTCCGCCGTCGGGCGTCTTGCGCTCGGTCACCCGCACCCAGCGGTCACCTGCCAGCTCCTGCAGCCCTTCAAACAGGGACTTGCGGTGCTGCGCCAGCCGGGTCTGGACCCAGGGTTCTTCCCGCCCCACGGCGCTGGCCACCGCGCCAGCGCGGGCGCTGTGCCGGATGATGTCCTCAAAACGTGCGCCGGGAACCATCAGGTGCGCCGATTTGGGGTAGAGCGCCCGAAAGCGCGCGTTACACAGCACCAGGCGGTCTTTGCGGTCAAACAGCACAAACGCGTCGGGCAGGATGTCGAGTGCAGCGTCCAGGCGTGTTCTGGCTTGTACTGCTTCTATCTCTGCGGCGCTGGCCCGCTCACTGGTTTTTTGCAATTGGCGGATCAGCCACCACTGCTGCAGCGACGCACACACCAGTACGGCCACACTGACGCCAAAAACCACCAGGCGCGTGAGTTGACCGTCCGGTTGGTCCCCGGAAACCAGCACAAGCGCAAACACCGCTGCACCCAGCACCAAGGCCAGAAAGAGCAGCAGCAAAGACTTGTGAAGCGTTTTTTTTCCGCGTGTGTCCATGGAAGGGGGGGCAGCACATCCGCAGGTCGGTGGTGCGCCAGTCCGCGGAAAGTGGGTGTTACAAAATCCAACCCTGACGCACGATTGTGCATAAGTTGATCGGTTTTGTCTCTCACCTGTTTGAGTGGGTCTTTATTGATACGGTAGAATCATTTGCAACACCGGCCTGTTCTTGTGCACAGTTGATGCGCTACGCCAGTTTCTGCAAACACTCTCCATCCATGACCCTACTCGCCATCATTTTGTCCACTCTGGCTGCGGGTATCGGCAGCGTGTGGGTTGCACACATGCTGATGGGTTTGGGCGTGAACAGCCGCACGGGTGTGGGGCCGCAGCATCTTTTGAGCCTGGCTGCGGGGGCTTTGCTGGCAACCGCCTTTATGCATTTGCTGCCGGAGGCGTTTGAAAGCCAGGCCGACGCGCACCATCTTTTTGCCGTTTTGCTGGGTGGCCTGGTGTTTTTCTTCCTGCTCGACAAAGCCGAGTTGTGGCACCACGGGCACGAACACCACGACCATGGTGCCGCACATGCGGTGGAACATGCACACGATGGACATGAACACCATGAACATGGCCATCATGTACACCCCCGTACGGGTGGTGCTTGGGCCGTGCTGACGGGTGACAGCGTGCATTGTTTTGGCGATGGCATCCTCATCGCCTCCGCATTCATGGCTGACATGCGCCTGGGACTGACGGCCGCGATTGCGGTGCTGGCCCACGAGGTGCCCCACCACATGGGTGACCTGGCAGTGCTGCGCCAGAGTTCAGCCAGCCGCCGCGCGGCCCTGTTCAAGGTGTCGCTGGCCGGCTCGGTAACCGCACTGGGCGGCATCGTGGGCTACTTTCTGGTGGGGCAACTCCACGACTGGTTGCCATTCTTCCTGGTCATTGCATCCAGCAGCTTTATTTATGTGGCGCTGGCGGACCTGATTCCCCAGTTGCAAAAGCGGCTGACGGCTGTGCAGACCGCGGCCCAGATTGCGTGGCTGGCTGTGGGTATTACAGCCGTGACATGGGTCAGTGGCATGGCACACGCACACTGAGCCGGGTTGTCGGCGACAGTGCTGCTATGCTGGCACACTGATTCTTTCACTGGAAAATCCATGCGAAATCTTGTGCTTGCCGCTGCTGTGTCTGCTCTTGTGGCGGCCTGCGCTGTGCCGTCATCTCCGGCCGCTTCCTCCGCGCCGTCGGCATCCCCCAGGTCGGTGGGTGAAATCCCCGGGCTGACCTGGAAGAGCCACACCGTGGTGTACCAGTGCCAGTCGGGCACCAAGCTGCAAGTGGCTTACCTGAACATGAAGAGTGGTGAGTCATTCGCGTCGCTGCACTACAACGGCAACACCGTCTTGCTGCAGTCGCGCCAGATGGCTTCGGGTGTGCGTTACATCGCCCTGGACGAGCAAAACAGCCTGCGCTGGACGACCAAGGGTAATGAAGGTTTCCTGGCATTTATGGCTGCGGACCATACCGCCAAAGAGCAGATACTGCTCAGTGATTGCAAAGCCACCGCCTGACATCCATGCCGTCATCCGACGGTTTTCTTTTTTTACAAGGAAAAAACATGCGTTATGCCTACATCGCCTTGGTGGTTGTGTTGTCCGCGATTGTTGTGTTGTTCAAGTTCCAGAACCTGGACACCGTCACGGTATCCCTCTTCAACGCCAGCGTGACCATGCCGATATCGATCCTGGTCACGCTGGTGTATGTGTTTGGAGCCCTCACCGGTGGGGTGGTGTATTCGTTCCTGCGCGGCTCGATCCG
>JAGOEY010000313.1 GCA_017997515.1 Burkholderiaceae bacterium
TGCGCGACGAGAAGGAAGTGCAGGAATCCAGCGGCCTGGTGACACCCTTCGCCGAGCGCCAGCGGCTGGTGGGCAAGCCGCAATGGGATGCGCTGGAGCGCAAATACGTCTGACCGGGGTGGGCTGCGGAGCTGTTGCGCTGGCCTTGGCGCAGCCACCGTACACCCGGAACCCGTACGGTCATCGGGGGCTGGCTACCATCACGCGTTCCCCCACACACTCCAAAACCATGCTCTACGCCACCCTCAAACTCGTCCATGTCCTGTCCCTCATCGTGTGGATCGGCGGCATGGTGTTTGCCCATTTCTTCCTGCGCCCTGCCGCCCAAACGCTGGCACCCGAGGCACGGGTGCGGCTGATGGCGGACGTGTTGCAGCGCTTCTTTAACGCCGTATCGGTGGCCATCGTGCTGGTGCTGGGCACGGGCCTGTGGATGATTGGCAACGTGGCCAAACACACAGTGCAGTCCGGCGGCAGTTTTTCCATGCCGCTGTCGTGGACGCTGATGGCCACGCTGGGCCTGGTGATGATGGCCATCTTCGGCCACATCCGGTTTGCGCTGTTCAAACGCCTGCAGCGCGCCGTCGCGGCCACAGACTGGGCCGCAGGTGGCAAGGCACTGGCCAGCATCCGCAGCCTGGTGGCGCTGAACCTGGGCCTCGGTGTGCTGACGGTGGCGGTGGCGCTGCTGGCATAAAGCAGCTATTTTCAGAGCCAAACAGGGCTCTAGCGCACACCCATCGTACGCAAGTAGCTATTAAATAAATAGCAAACTATACCCACAACCACTGCACCAGTTGCAGCGTGCCCAGCGCTGCCAGCAGCGCAGGTGGCATCACCAGCGCGCCGAGTTTCAGAAACTGCCAGCTGCCCACCGACACCCCTTCGCGCTGCAGCGCGGCCAGCCACAGGATGGTGGCGAGTGAACCGGTGACCGACAGGTTCGGCCCCAGGTCCACCCCGATCAACGCGGCGGCACGCAGGGCGGGGGCGGCATCGGCGGCGTCAAGTGCGGCCCCGGCCAGCAGCCCGGCGGGCAGGTTGTTGACCAGGTTGGTGGCCAGCCCCAGCACGGCCCCCAGCACCGTGCCTGCCGAGTGGGGCCACAGCAGCGTGGCGTGCTGCAGGGCGGCGGCCAGCAGGCCGACCACACCGGTCAACTCCAGCGCCTGCACAAACACAAACAGCCCCGCCACCAGCGGCAACACACTCCACGACACCGCCCGCAGCGGCCCCCACGGTGCCCGCCCACAGCCCAAGCGCAGCAGCCCCAGCGTGAGCAGCGCCGCACCCAGCGTGGGCCAGCCCAGCGGAACCCGCAGCCAGGCGCAAACCACCAGCACCAGCACCGATGCGGCCAGCCCGCCCGCCGCCAAGCGGCCCCCGGCCGTCAGCGGCTGCGCGGGCACACGCGCCGCAATCTGCAGCGGAATGTCGTTACGCAGCGCCCAGCGCAGCACGGCGTAGGTGACACCAATGGATGCGACGGATGGCAGCGCAAACAGCGCCAGCCACTGCGCCAGCGACGGCATGTGGCGGCCCCACAGCACCAGGTTGGCCGGGTTGGAAATCGGCAGCACAAAACTGGCCGCGTTGGCGATAAAGGCGCACACAAACAGGTAGGGCAGCGGTGCCGCGCCCACCACCCGCGCCACAGCAAACACCGCAGGCGTCAGCACCACGGCGGTGGCGTCGTTCGACAAAAACACTGTGACCAGCGTGCCCACCGCATACACCCAGCCAAACAGCCGCTGCCCCGAGCCCGCCGCCCGGCGTGCCGCCAGCGCGGCCAGCCAGTCAAACACGCCCTCGCGCCGCGCCAGCTCGGACAGCAGCATCATCCCGGCCAGGAACAGGTAGACATCGTCACCCCGCCGCACGCCGGCCCAGGCCTGCGCAGGTGCCAGCAATTGCAGCACCACCAACGCCAACGCCCCGGCCACCGCCCACAGCGCCTCGGGCAACCGCCAAGGCCGCAGAATGACGGCGCTGGTCGCCACGGCGATCAGCAACCAGGTCCAGTGCGTGGCGCTCATGGGTGCACCTTGGCGCAGGGGAAAGGGGGAAACTTCAGCATGCGGCGGATTCTATGCACCGCCGACAATCGACTACCCCCTATTTCGGAGCTTCCCATGCAATTTGGCTACACCATCGTCTACGTACCCAACGTCGCCGCATCCCTCGCGTTTTTTGAACAAGCTTTTGGCTTCACGCGCCGCTTTTTGCACGAGTCCGGCACCTACGGCGAGCTGGAAACCGGTGCCACCACACTGGCGTTTGCAGACCATACCCTGGGCGAGATGAACTTCCCCGGTGGCCATGTCGAGGCGCACACCACCGCCCAGCCACTGGGCATGGAGCTTGGTTTTGTCACCCCCGACGTGGCCACCGCCCACAGCACCGCGCTGGCCGCAGGTGCCACCGAGTTGTCGGCACCACAAACCAAACCCTGGGCTTAGCCTGCGCGCACAGAAGGGTGATACCCATCAGTTAGGATGGTTTCGCCCAGCCATTGGGCGCTGTCCCTATGCCTTCTGGCTTGTTTGCACACTGCAGCAGAAAGACCAAACCATGCCCG
>JAGOEY010000314.1 GCA_017997515.1 Burkholderiaceae bacterium
GTTTTGCTGGCAGTGGGTGACACCTTGCTGGTGGGGTCGTCTGGCCGCTTGCTGGGCCTCAACCCTGCGAACGGTAGCGTGCGCTGGGAAGCACCTATTGCGACACCACGCGGCACCAATGACGTGGAGCGTCTGGTGGACCTGGTTGGTCGCGTGAGCCGCCAGGGCAACGTGGTTTGTACCCGTGCGTTCCAGATGGCTGTGGGCTGTGTGAACGCGTCGCGTGGCACGCTGCTGTGGACCAAACCCGCCGTCGGATTTGAAGGTGTACACGGAGACGACACCTTGGTGTTTGGCACCGAAAGTGACGGCAAGGTGGTGGCCTGGAAACGTGCAGACGGAGAACGTGTCTGGAGTACCGATCGCCTGCAGTACCGCACCCTGACCGCACCACTGGCCTTGGGCCGTTCGGTGGTTATGGGCGACAACACGGGCCTGGTGCATTTGTTGTCGCGTGAAGATGGCAGTGTGTTGAACCGCCTGACGACGGATGGCTCTGCTATTGTTGCAGCGCCTGTGGTCGCGGGCGATACGCTTGTTGTGGTGACCCAAAAGGGTGGAATTTTTGGCTTCCGGCCAGAGTGATTTTGAACACCCCCGTAGCGCCTGCGGCGCTTCCCCCTCAAGGGGGCGATACCAGCGGCCTGGCATAGCCAGATCCGCGGTATCCCTGGAATGGGTAGCGCCCTGTTCCATGGGCTGGCGACCAGCGCTATGAACAATTGAAAAGAATCCATGAAGCCAGTGATTGCCCTTGTCGGGCGCCCCAATGTCGGTAAATCGACGCTTTTTAACCGGCTGACGAAGTCGCGCGACGCCATCGTTGCCGACTTTGCCGGTTTGACGCGGGACCGCCATTACGGGAGCGGCAAACAAGGCAAACACGAATACATCGTTATCGATACCGGTGGTTTTGAGCCGGACGCTGCCAGTGGCATCTTCAAGGAGATGGCCAAACAAACCCAGCAGGCGGTGGCTGAAGCCGATGTGGTCATTTTTGTGGTGGATGCCCGCGCGGGGATGTCCGCGCAGGACCACGACATTGCCAAGTACCTGCGCCGTCTGGGCAAACCCTGTGTACTCGTGGCCAACAAGGCCGAAGGCATGAAAGAGGGGGCCCAACTGGTCGAGTTTTTCGAGCTGGGCCTTGGCCAGGTGCATCCCGTGTCTGCCGCCCACGGCCAGGGTATCCGCAGCCTTGTGGACCTGGCGCTGGCCCCGCTGCATCTGCCCGATCCTGACCTGGAGGCGGCGGCGGAAGATGCGGGCACCACCAAACTTGCTGTGGCTGGCCGTCCCAACGTGGGCAAGTCCACACTGATCAACACCTGGCTGGGTGAGGAGCGCCTGGTGGCGTTTGACATGCCGGGCACCACACGTGACGCGATCACTGTGCCGTTCGAGCACGATGGCCAGAAGTTCGAGCTGATCGACACGGCGGGCCTGCGCCGCAAAGGCAAGGTGTTTGAAGCCATCGAGAAATTCTCGGTGGTCAAAACCCTGCAGGCCATCGAGTCCGCCAATGTGGTGTTGCTGTTGCTGGACGCAGAGCAGGGCGTCACCGACCAGGATGCCCACATTGCCGGGTTTATTCTGGAAAGCGGTCGCGCCGTGGTGGTGGCCGTCAACAAATGGGATGCGGTGGATGCTTACCAGCGCGAGCTGGTGCAGCGCTCCATCGAAACCCGTCTGCCGTTCCTGAAATTTGCGGCAGTGCACTTCATTTCGGCCAAGAAGCGGCTGGGGTTGGGGCCGCTTTGGGCGTCCATCACGCAAGCCCACCGTGCAGCCACCTGCAAGATGTCCACACCTGTGCTGACCCGTTTGCTGCTGGAGGCGGTGCAGTTCCAGAGCCCGCAGCGCAGCGGCATGTTCCGCCCCAAGCTGCGGTACGCCCACCAGGGCGGCATGAACCCACCGGTGATCATCGTGCACGGCAATTCGCTGGAACACGTCACCGAAGCCTACAAGCGGTTCCTGGAAGGGCGCTTCCGTAAAGAGTTCAATCTGGTGGGAACCCCCCTGCGAATCCAGATGAAAACATCGGCCAACCCTTACGCCGACCGCGGCACGTCGTAACAGAGGCCACCCATTCCCGCCTTATTCCCTTGTTTGCCCCGGTTATAAGCACTTTGTGCGGGTGCAGCATGGTTGCTGTGGTAAGGTGACGTTTTACAACAACATTCTTGAACACGGAGAATATCGTGAGCAACAAAAGCCAACTTCTTCAAGACCCTTTCCTCAACGCTTTGCGTCGGGAGCATGTGCCAGTGTCGATTTACCTCGTCAATGGCATCAAGCTGCAAGGGCAGATTGAATCCTTTGACCAGTACGTCGTCCTGCTGCGCAATACCGTGACGCAGATGGTCTACAAACACGCCATTTCGACCATTGTTCCCGGCCGCGCCGTGAATTTCTCGACGTCCGAAGGCTCTGACGCTGACGTCCCTGCCGCCTGACTGGCAAGCCGAAGCCCGCTTGTGCGGGCCGGCGCTGAAACCTGATTCGCCGACTTGAGTTCCCCTGATTCGCCTGCCACTCCCTACACCCCCGTTGTCCTCGTGGGTGTAGAC
>JAGOEY010000315.1 GCA_017997515.1 Burkholderiaceae bacterium
AGACGGCGGGTATTTCGGGAGAATTCATCGGGCACCTTCCTTATTGCGGCATGAGTGTCTGCCGCATGGTGTGCCAGTGTATTGACGAAAGTCAATCGTTGTGAAGAATCCGGGAACCTTCTTGCTCTACGCCTTCGAACTGCCCGTGGTAAATCGCCCACCACAGGCCGCCCAGTATCAGGAGCACCAAGGCAACTGACAGGGGGATGAGAAGGAAAAGGATGTCCATCAGGTGTCACCTCCAGGCAATGGTCGCGACAGCCGCGCGGCATTGAGTACCACCAGCAGGGAGCTGAGCGCCATGCCCAGGCCCGCCAGCCATGCGGGCATCAGCCCCGCCAGCGCCAGTGGCACACATATTATGTTGTAGGCCGCCGCCCAGCCCAGGTTCTGCCGCACGATGCGCAGGGATTTGCGCGCCAGCAGCAGCGCCTGCGGCACCCGCTGGAGCTGGTCGCCCAGCACCACGAAGTCCGACCGGGCCTGTGCCAGCGGCACGGCCAGGCCAAAAGCAAACGACGCATGGGCGGCAGCGAGCACTGGGCCATCGTTGAGCCCGTCGCCCACCATGGCCACACGGCGCCCCTCTTTTTGCAGTGCCTGCAGACGTTCCAGCTTGCCGTCGGGGCTGCAGGCGCCCGTGGCTTTCTGGATACCTACTGCGGCGGCGACCCGTTCCACCGCACGCGTGCCATCACCCGACAGCAGTTGGACGGACGTGCCCGCATGCTGCAAGGCCGCTATAGCGACCGATGCATCGGCGCGGATGTCTTCCGACAGGTCAAACGTGGCCAACCAGCCTGCATCGTCGGCCAAATGAACTTGTGGTGTGTCTGCATCGGTTGGGATGAACCCGCACAGAGCCGCAGAACCCAGGCGGAGCTTGCCTTGCACACCAGATACGGATGAGGCCAAAGCGCCGGTCAGGCCCGCGCCAGCGTGTTCCTGAACAGCGTCGATGTGGACAGGCTCGCCCGGGGCTTGGGCTTTGAAATGCCGCGTGATGGCTTGTGACGCCGGATGTAATGAGTTTTGGGCCAGTGCCGCCGCCAGAGACAGGGCTGCGCCCGGTGGAATACCCGCACGGGTGCGCACGGCCGTGACGGCCATGCCGTCCCGTGTCAATGTGCCGGTTTTGTCGAAAACAACGGTGTCTACTTCGGACAAGGCCTCCATGGCGCGCAGATCGCGCACCAGCACGCCGCCCCGGGCCAATGTGCCCGCGGCAGCCAGCATGGCCGCCGGAGTGGCGAGTGACAGGGCGCACGGGCAGGTCACGATCAATACCGCAGCCGCGATCATCAAAGCATGCCCTGGGTCGCTCGGCCACCACCACAGGCCCGCGCCCACGGCGGCCAGCAGCACAAAAATCAGGAAGGGCTTGGCAATGCGGTCGGCCAGTTGGGCCATACGGGGTTTTTGCTGGGCGGCGTCTTCCATCAGGGCCACGATCTGGGCAAAACGGGTGTCCACACCGATACGGTCCACCCGCATCTGGATAGCGGCCAGCAGGTTGTTGCTGCCCGCCATCACCTGCGAGCCCACGGGCCGCTGCACAGGGCGGGACTCACCGCTCAGCAGAGCCTCGTCTGCCAGCGTGTCGCCGACCAGAATGGTGCCGTCTGCAGGAAAAGCCTCACCAGGCAGCACATGCACCACGTCGCCTGGCACCAGGCGGCGTACCACCACACGTTCACACGTGCCGTCGGGTTTGACGCGCAGCACACTGTCGGGCAAGCGGTTGCCCAGGGCTTCGAGCGCGCCGGCTGTGCGGTCGCGCAGGCGTAACTCCAGCCAGCGGCCGGTGAGCAGGAAGAAGACGAACATCGTCAACGAGTCGAAAAACACCTCATGCCCCAGCGGGCCGGTGGGGTCGAATGTGCCGGCGGTGCTGACGATGAAGGTAATGGCCATGCCCAGGGCGGCGGGCAGGTCCATGTTGATGCGGCCATAACGCAGGTCGCGCCAGGCGTTGCTGAAAAACGGGCCACACGAAAAAAACATCACCGGCAGCGAGATCACCCAGGACGCCCAGCGCAAAAGCTGGACCATGTCGTCCGTCATTTCGCCCGGGGCCGCGGTGTAGGCGGGCACGGCGTACATCATGACCTGCATCATGCAGAACCCAGCCACCAGCCAGCGCCACAGCGCCTGGCGCAGCTCCTTCTGGCGGGCTTCACGCAGCAGGGCGTCGCCTGCGGGCAGGGCCGTGTAACCCGCCTGGCGCACAGCGCCCATCCAGTCGGATGGACGGGTGCCCGTGGCGCTCCAGACCACCCGCGCGCGCCGGGTGGCGGCATTCACCTCGGCTTCGACGACCCCCGGAGTGGCTTGTAGTGCATCTTCAATGGTGAAAGCACAGGCTGCACAGTGCATGCCTTCAAGAACAACCCGGGATTCCCAGCAATCTGGTGGGGACGCCGCACCCTGCTGCCAGGGTGTGCTGAAAACCTCCCACTCGTGCGGAGAGTCCAGCACCTGCAAACGCTCTTGCAGCGTTTGCGCGGGTTCCGGAGGGTGGGAGCGAAGAGGGGCGAGCGAAGGCGCAGGCAGTGGCACAGCATGCA
>JAGOEY010000069.1 GCA_017997515.1 Burkholderiaceae bacterium
TTCAGCGTGGACAGCGAAGGGGGCATGTTTGGCTTCTTCCTGTTCAACAGCCTGCCGCAGAACTACGCCACGGTGATGACCACCAGCAACACCCAGTTCAACGCGCTGTTCCACGGCCTGCTCGACCGGGGCATCTACATTGCACCGGCCTTGTACGAAGCCGGTTTTGTGAGCGCAGCACACAGCGCAGAAGACATCGCCACGACGGTCGCCGCCGCGCGCGAGATCTTCAAAATGCTACCAAAACAGTAGCTATCTGCGCCCGCCCAACGGGCGCCAGAGGCACTTTTGGCTTAAAACTTGAGGCGCAAACTGCTGGCCACCGCGGCGAACGCCGCGCAGCCTGCCGCCAGCCCCAGCGCCACCAGCGGGCCCACACCAGCTGCCGGTGGCCACACGCTGAACAGGCTGGCCGCCAGCACAGCCGCCAATGATTGCCCGGTGAGCCGCGCCGTGCCCAGCATGCCCCCGGCACTGCCGCTGCGTTGGGCTGGGCCCACCGTCAGGATGGTGTGGTTGTTGGGCGACTGGAACAGCCCAAAACCCAGGCCACACAAGGCCATACGCCAGGCGATGTCCAGGTCACCCGGTTGTGTGGGCAACGCTGCCAGCAAGGCCAGCCCGCAGGCCAGCAGGCCCAGACCGATACCGCCCAGCAGCCCGTCGGGGTAACGGCCAATCAAGCGCCCGGCCAAGGGGGCCGCCACGATGGTGGCCAGCGGCCAGGCCGTGATCAGCATACCCGCCTCCCAGGGCGTGCGCCCGAAGTAGTCGAACAACAAAAACGGCAGCGCGATGTAGGCCAGCATCTGGGCGCAGAACGCCGCCACCGACGTACACATCGACAGCGCAAACACCGGGATACGCAGCAGGTCCAGCGGAAACAGCGGCACAGCCAGCCGCAGCTGACGGCGCAGGTACACCACGCCCAGCAACAGCCCCAGCGCCAATTGGCCCAGCGGCACCCAGATCGGGGTGGTGGAGGCGTCCGCCCCACCACGTGTGCCCAGGCCGTCAGCGCCCAGAAACACCAGGCCAAATGCCAGCATGTTGAGCAGCACGTCCAGCGGCACGATGGTCACCACCGAGGTGCGGCTGTTGCCCGGCAAGGCACGGCGGCCCAGCCACAACACCAGCAGCCCCAAGGGCACGTTGACCGCAAACAACCAGTGCCACGACGCCACCGACAACACGGCCGCCGCGACGGACGGTCCGGCCACGGTGGAGGTGGCCACCATCAGCGAGTTGAGCGCAATACCCCTCCCCAGCAGGTGCTGCGGGTACACCAGCCGCACCAGAGCAGCATTCACCGCCATCAGTCCGGCAGCGCCCACACCCTGTACCACCCGCATGCCCACCAGCATCGGCATGGACGTGGCCAGCGCGCAGCCCAGCGAGGCCACGGTGAATACCCCGATGCCCACCAAATACACCCGCCGGTAACCAATCTTGTCGCCCAGCGACGCCAGCGGCAGCAGCAGGCCCAGCACCGCCAGATGGAACGCATTCACCACCCAGATGGCCTGCGAGGGGCTGGACCGCAGGTCCTGCGCCATGGTTGGCAGCGCCAGGTTCACGATGGTGCCGTCCAGCACCGCCAGGAACAGGCTCAGCATGATGACCAGCACCGCCCAGCGCCGCTGTGCTGGGGGCAGACCGTCAGGCACGGTCTCGGTGGGAATGGTGGGGTGCGCCGTCAATTGCTACAAAAACAAGAGCTGCTTGCGCAAACTCCATGTGCGCCAGAAGCATATTTCATTAAAAACATGATCAAACCACCACCTGCAGTGCAAAGTGCGAAGCACAAACACCCTTCAAGCAACGACCGCAGAACCGGCTTTGCCGGGCTGCAGGTCGTGCCACCTGCAAGGGGGTAGGCGTAGCGGAACGAAGTCCGCGAAGCCTGGGGGTGTGTCCTCTCTAGTGGCGGAAATGGCGCACACCAGTGAGAACCATCACCACACCTTGCTCGTCCGCTGCGTCGATCACCTCCTGGTCACGCATGGAACCACCGGGCTGGATCACGCAGCTTGCACCGGCTGCCACCACTACGTCGAGGCCGTCGCGGAACGGGAAGAAGGCGTCGCTGGCCACCGCCGTGCCCTTGAGCGACAGGCCCGCGTGTTCGGCCTTGATGCTGGCGATACGGGCAGAGTCCAGGCGGCTCATCTGGCCTGCGCCCACACCCATCGTCATGCCACCGGAGCAGAACACGATGGCGTTGGACTTCACGTACTTCGCCACATTCCAGGCAAACAGCAGGTCCTGCAGTTGTTCAGGTGTGGGTTGTTTCTTGCTGACCACCTTGAGGTCGCTGGCCGCGAGCACATGGTTGTCGGCGGTCTGGATCAGCAGGCCCGAGCCGATGCGTTTGACGTCCATCGCGTTGCGGCCATTGTCCCAATCGGTCGCCCCACCCTTAGGAAGCGCAATTTCCAGCACCCGCACGTTGAGTTTGGCCTTGGTGGCCTGGAACACTTCCAGCGCCTCAGGCGTGTAGCCAGGGGCCATCAGCACTTCGACAAACTGTTTGGCGATCTCTTGCGCGGTGGCCGCATCCACCGGGCGGTTGAAGGCGATGATGCCGCCGAAGGCCGAGGTGGGGTCGGTCTTGAAGGCTTTGCTGTACGCCTCGGCTGCGTCCTTGCCGATGGCCACACCACAGGGGTTGGCGTGTTTGACGATCACACAGGCGGGCACGTCGAAGCTCTTCACACATTCCCACGCGGCGTCGGCGTCGGCAATGTTGTTGTAGCTCAGCTCTTTGCCCTGGATTTGTTTGGCCGACACGAGTGAGCCGGGTGCGGGGTACAGGTCACGGTAGAACGCGGCCTGCTGGTGCGGGTTTTCACCGTAACGCAGGTCTTGCACCTTCACAAAACGGCCGTTGCTTTGCGCCGGGAACAGCGCGCGCACCGGGGCGGGCTGGCCGATGCTGGCGTCAAAGTCCACGGCGGACAGGTAGTCACTGATGGCACCGTCGTAATCCGCGATGCGGTTGAACGCGGCCACGCTGAACGCGAACTTGGTTTTGTCGGCAAGTTTGCCGTGGGCCTTGAGTTCGGCCAGGGCCACGGCGTACTGCGATGCGTCGGTCAGCACCGCCACGTCTTTCCAGTTCTTGGCCGCACTGCGCACCATGGCCGGGCCGCCGATGTCGATGTTCTCGATCGCGTCTTCGAGTGTGCAACCGGCCTTGGCCACGGTGGCTTCAAACGGGTACAGGTTCACCACCAGCAGGTCGATGGTGTTAATGCCGTGCTGGGCAATCGCGGCCATGTGCTCAGGCAGGTCCCGCCGCGCCAGCAGGCCACCGTGGATGGTGGGATGCAAGGTCTTCACCCGGCCGTCGAGCATCTCGGGAAACCCGGTGTGGTCGGCCACCTCGGTCACGGGCAAACCGGCATCGGCCAGCAGTTTGGCGGTGCCGCCGGTGGACAGCAGCTTCACGTCCAGCGCGTGCAGCGCTTGCGCGAATTCAAGGATGCCGGTTTTGTCGGAGACGGAGATGAGGGCGGTCAGAGTCATAGGGTTCTTGCTTACTTCAGGAGGTTGTGTTCGACGAGTTTTTTGCGGAGGGTATTGCGGTTCAAGCCCAGCCATTCGGCAGCGCGCGACTGGTTGTTGTCGGCTTGGGTCATGACGACTTCCAGCAGCGGTTTTTCGACGGCACGCACCAGCATGTCGTACATGCGGTTGGGCTCTTCGCCGTCCAGGTCTCTAAAGTAACCGTGCAGGCTGTCGCGCACACAGTCGTCAATGCTTTTGTTGTTGCTCATGCAATCCTCGTTGTAATTCTTGGGGCTCGTCCTCGTCCGACAGCAGCATCTGCACGGCGTCCAGCGCCACGGGCATACGCTCCATACGTTCGGCCAACGCGTCAAAATAATCGGCCACGGCCTGCCATTGCTGCGCGCTGTCTTCAATCGTGTTCATGCGGGCGCGGAAAGCCTCGCCGCCGGGCAGCGTGCGCACATACCAGCCAATGTGTTTACGTGCGGTGCGCACGCCGGAAAACTCACCGTACAGGCCGTAATGTTCTTGCAGGTGGTCCAGCAGCAGACGCCGCACCTCGGCCACCAGCGGCGGCGCGAGGTGGGTGCCGGTGGCAAGGAAATGCGCCACTTCGCGAAAGATCCACGGGCGGCCCTGCGCGGCGCGGCCAATCATGATGGCGTCGGCCCCGGTGGCGGCCAGCACGTCACGCGCTTGTTCGGGGGTGGTGATGTCGCCATTGGCCACCACAGGCACACGCACAGCGGCCTTGACGGCGGCGATGGTGTCGTATTCGGCCTGGCCTTTGTAACCCTGCTCGCGGGTGCGGCCATGGACGGTCAACATCTGCACCCCGGCCTGCTCAAACACGCGCGCCAGCGCCACCGCATTTTTGTGCGCCTGGCACCAGCCGGTGCGCATCTTCAGCGTCACGGGCACGTTGTGCGGCGTGGCGGCGGCCACCACGGCCTCGACGATGGACAAGGCCAGGGTCTCGTCCTGCATCAGCGCAGAACCTGCCCACTTGTTGCACACCTTTTTGGCCGGGCAGCCCATGTTGATGTCGATGATTTGTGCACCCCGGTCGATGTTGTAGCTGGCAGCGTCGGCCATCATCTGGGCGTCGGTGCCTGCAATCTGCACAGCGATGGGGCCGGGCTCACCGTCGTGGTTGGCGCGGCGCGAGGTTTTGAGGGTGTTCCACAGGTCGCGCCGCGAGGTCACCATCTCACTCACCGCATAACCCGCGCCCAGCGTGCGGCACAGCTGGCGAAACGGCCGGTCGGTGACACCTGCCATCGGCGCGGCGAACAGGTTGTTCGCCAAAGGAATATGGCCGATGTACATGGGGTGAGGGGGGGAGAAAAAACCGGGGGTGCTGAAAAATAAGGCACGATTGTAGCTGCTCAAAATTTCAGCAATTGAAATCTGGCGCTATTTGTGACCCCATGTCGAGGCCCTCTCCGACAGGCGCAAGGGGCGGGGGCCCATGCCGACTTTCTATACTGCCTGTATGCAATCCTGGCTTGATTCCGCCCTCACCCTGCTCGCCCTGCCCCAGTACGGTTTGGGCACCCTGTTTCTTGTGTCGTTTGTGTCGGCCACCTTGCTGCCGCTGGGCTCGGAGCCTGCGCTGTTTGGTTTGCTGCAGCTCAACCCCGGCCTGTTCTGGCCCGCCATTGGCATCGCCACACTGGGCAACACCCTGGGCGGCGCGGTGAGCTGGTGGATGGGTTTGGGGGCGTCGAAGGTAGCCGACAAATACGCCCATTCGCGCCACCATTTGCGCGCGCTGGACTGGCTGGAGCGGCTGGGGCCCAAGGCCTGCCTGCTGAGCTGGCTGCCCATCGTGGGAGACCCGCTGTGCGCCGTAGCGGGCTGGCTCAAACTGCCGTTCTGGCCCTGTGTGGGTTACATGGCGATTGGCAAATTCATGCGCTACCTGACGATGACGGCGGTGCTGCTGTACCTCTGGCCTAAATGATGGTGCGGCGCCCGAAACTCCTGAAATGATAGCTATGCGCGCCCGTCAGACGGGCGCAAAGAGCACATTTCATTCAAATAATTAACCCCCCAGCCCACCGCGCCCCATGCGGTGTGCGCAACCCTTCCAGCAGACACCGCGGAACTGGCTTTGCCAGTCCGCTGGTGGAGCCCCCTGCAAGGGGGTTGGCGCAGCGGAACGCAGTCCGCGCAGCCTGGGGGTGTCACAAAGTAAACGGGCCGCCGCGCTCCAGTGCACGCTGGTAGGCAGGCCGGGCGTGGATTCTTTCCAGGTACGCCATCAGCTTGGGACGTGAGGCATTCAGCCCGCCACGGGATTGCGCCGCCTCAACGGGGAAACTCATCTGGATGTCGGCCCCCGTGAACGTATCACCTGCAAACCACAGGCTTTTGCCCAGCTCCGCCTCCATGAAGTCCAGGTGTGTCGTGATCTGCGGCGTGATGAAACCCGACTTGGCCTTGCCCGAAATGGCTTTGGCGATGGGTTTCACGAAGAAAGGCATGGGTGTGTTTTCGATCTTGTCGAACACCAGCTTCAGCAACAAGGGCGGCATGGCCGAGCCTTCGGCGTAATGCAGCCAGTAGCGATAACGCAGCGCCTCGGGCGTACCAGCGACAGGAGCCAGCTGGCCCTGGCCATAACGCTCCACCACCGTCTCGATGATCGCGCCCGACTCGGCCAGCGTGAGCCCGTCGTCCGAGGTCACCACGGGCGATTTGCCCAACGGGTGCACCCGGCGCAGCTCGGGTGGCGCCAGCATGGTCTTGGCGTCACGCTGGTAACGCACGATCTCGTACGGCAGCGCCAGCTCTTCGAGCAGCCACAGAATGCGCTGCGAACGGGAGTTGTTGAGGTGGTGGACGGTGAGCATGGGCAAATCCGTTGTGAGTTAAACAGTCTCCACGAATTCCTTCGCGAAACACCGCGGAACCGGCTTTGCCGGGCCGCTGGTGTTGCCCCCGGTAGGGGGTTGGCGAAGCGACACGCAGTGCGCGCAGCCTGGGGGAGAGCCAGCCTTAGACGTTGAACAAGAAGTTCATCACGTCGCCATCCTTGACGACATATTCCTTGCCTTCCGAGCGCATCTTGCCCGCGTCCTTGGCACCCTGCTCACCCTTGTACTGGATGAAGTCGTCAAACGCGATGGTCTGGGCGCGGATGTAGCCGCGCTCGAAGTCGCCGTGGATGACGCCTGCGGCCTGCGGGCCGGTGTCGCCGATGTGGATGGTCCAGGCGCGCACTTCCTTCACGCCGGCGGTGAAGTAGGTCTGCAGGCCCAGCAGCTTGAAGGCGGCGCGGATCAGGCGGTTCAGGCCGGGTTCATCCTGGCCGATTTCGGCGAGGAACATCTTCTTGTCTTCATCGTCCATCTCGGCCAGGTCGGCTTCGATCTTGGCGCAGATGGCCACCACAGGCGCGCCTTGTTTGTCGGCGTATTCGCGCAGGCGGTCGAGGTAGGGGTTATTCTCGAAACCATCCTCGGCCACGTTGCCCACAAACATCGCGGGTTTGGCAGTGATGAGGGTGAACGACTTGACCAGCGGCAACTCTTCCTTCGAGAACTCCAGCGCACGCACGGGGATGTTCTCGTTCAGCGCGGCCTGGCAACGCTCCAGCAGGCCGACCAGTTTTTGTGCGTCCTTGTCACCGGAGCGCGCCACCTTGGTGTGGCGGTGGAGCGCCTTTTCAACGGTGGCCAGGTCGGCCAGGCAGAGTTCGGTCTGGATCACTTCGATGTCGGAGATCGGATCGACCTTGCCCGCCACGTGGATCACGTTGTCGTCGTCGAAGCAGCGCACCACGTTCACCGTCGCGTCGGTTTCGCGGATATGGGCGAGGAACTTGTTGCCCAGGCCTTCACCCGTGCTGGCACCGGCCACCAGGCCGGCGATGTCCACAAACTCCACGATGGCGGGGACGATACGCTCGGGCGTGATGATGTCGGCCAGCGCCTGCAGGCGCGGGTCGGGCACTTCCACCACACCGGTGTTCGGCTCGATGGTGCAGAAGGGGTAGTTTTCGGCGGCGATGCCGGCCTTGGTCAGGGCGTTAAAAAGGGTGGACTTGCCGACGTTGGGCAGGCCCACGATGCCGCATTGGAGGCTCATGGCAGGGCTTTCTGGGTGGTCACGGGGAAACCGGGCATTTTACCGGGCGCGCCCTTCCCACCTTGGCACGGTCAATCAAACCGGTAATTCGCACCCACCGTCTGCCCTACCCGCAGCACCTGGTCTGCGCCTTCGCGCACGATGGCATTCATGCCAAAGGTGATGGCGCCGTTGACACGGGCGTCCTGGCGGTAGGTGCGCAGCATGTTGCCCACTTCGGGGCTGCTGGTGGCGGTGGTGGGGTCGATGTCGGGAATGGGGCAACGGGTGCAGGGTTTGACGGGTTGCAGCTGCACCACACCCTCGGCCGTGGTGATGTGGAACATGTCCACGCGGTCTTCGTCGTGGCTGTCAATGCCCTGCAGCACCACGTTGGGACGAAACCGCTCGATACCCACGGCACCCTGCCCGGCGGCGGCCAGCCGCTGGTTCAAATCATCGATCGACGCCACGCTGGCCACCAGCACCGGAAAACCGTCGGAAAACTGGTTCGGGGCCTCCACACCACCCGTCCAGTCCAGACTGGACAAACGGCGGAAGTCCGGGTCAAACCGCACCAGCCGCAGCGGCTGGCCCAGAAA
>JAGOEY010000316.1 GCA_017997515.1 Burkholderiaceae bacterium
ACGTAGCGCGACACACCAATGACCCGTTCGGTGTCGATGAACGCACCGTCGGGGCCGGTCTTGCGTTCGCGGTGTACGGCCACCAGGGCCATCTCGCGGTCGTAGTCGATCAGGGTGAAGCGGGCCAGCATACGTGCGGGCAGCTCGGGCATGGACGAGACGAAGCGGAAGTAGCGGCTCTCGGTTGACAAGCCCTTCACCAGCCCCTGCAGCATGCTGGCGTCGTCCGGGCGCACCGGGCGCACGGTGTAGACACCACCGCCGCGCAGCGGCCATTCCTGCTGGAAGTGCGAGGGGTAGGGGAGGATGGGCAGGTGGCCGTAGTTCTGGCCATGCTGGCCATAGGCGGGTGCGGACTGGATGACGATACGTGCGTCCACCGCCAGCGCGCCCGACTCGTCGAGGATGATGGGGTTGATGTCCATCTCGCGCAGCTGGGGCAGCTCACACACCATCTCGGACACACGCAGCAGCACGTGCTCCAGCGCCGCCATGTCGATGGGCGGCGCGCCGCGCCACTCACCCAGCGTGGCAGCCACACGGGCACGCTGCACCAGGCTGCGTGCGAGGAACTGGTTGAGTGGTGGCATCTCCATGCTGCGGTCGCCGATGAGTTCGATCATGGTGCCGCCGGCGCCGAAGGTGATGACCGGGCCGAACAGGTCGTCGGTGACGAGGCCGATGTACAGCTCGCGGCCACGCCGCTGGGCCGACATGTTTTGCACCGTCACGCCGTTGATGCGTGCGTCGGGCCGCAGCTGCGCCACGGTCTTGACCATGTCGTTGTAGGTGTCGCGCACCTGCGTGGCGTTGGGGATGTTGAGCGCCACACCCTGCACGTCGGACTTGTGCGGAATGTCGGGTGAGTCGATCTTCAGCGCGGACGGGTACCCCAGCTGGGTGGCGATCATCATCGCCTCGTTGGCGCTGCGGGCCAGGATGGTCTTGGTGACAGGGATGTGGAAGGCCGCCAGCAGAGCCTTGGACTCCAGCTCGGTGAGGATGTTGCGGCGCTCGGCCAGCACACTTTCGATCAGCAGGCGGGCACCTTCCACATCGGGCTTGGCCAGGTGGGACAGCGGCGGCGGCGTCTGTTGCAGCAGCAACTGGTTCTCGTGGTGGGTGGCGATATTGGAGAAGGCGTCCACCCCCGCCTCGGGTGTGCGGAAGGTGGGAATACCCGCCGCGTTGAGCAGGCTGCGCGCCTCGCCCACACTGGCGTCGCCCATCCAGCAGGTGAACAAGGGCTTACCCACCGACTTGTGTATCTGCACCAGGGCCTGCGCCACGCGGCTGGGGTCGGCGCCGAGCTTGGGTGAATAGATCACCAGGATGCCGTCGATGTTCGGCGCACGGCTGGCGGCCTCGACGGCGGCGGTGAAGTGTTCGGGGGCGGCGTCTTCTGCCAGGTCGATCAGGTCTTTCAGCGACGCCTGAGGCGAGAGCTTGGGGGCGAGGGTGGTGATGCCTTGTGCGTCGAGGCGGCCCAGTTGCAGCTGCAGCTCGTTGGCCCAGTCGGCTGCCAGCACACCCGGGCCACCGCCGTTGGTGACCACGGCCAGGTGGCGGCCCGATGGTTGGTAACGCGAGGCCAGGCAACGTGCGGCCGAAAACAACTGCGAGAAGGTGCGCACCCGCACTGCGCCAGCGCGGCGCAGTGCGGCGTCGAACACGTCGTCGCTGCCGACGATGGCACCCGAGTGGGTCAGCGCCGCCTCGTTGCCAGCGGGTTTGCGCCCGGCCTTGAGCACGATCACGGGTTTGGCGGCAGCGGCGGCCCGCAGCGCACTCATGAAGCGGCGCGCGTTGCGGATGCCCTCCAGGTAAATGACGATGCTGTGGGTGTGGATGTCGGACGCCAGGAAGTCCAGTGCATCGGCAATGTCGAGTGCGGTGTTGGGTCCCAGCGACACCACCGCCGAGAAACCCACACCACTGCGCTGCGCCCAGTCGAGCGTGGAAGCGGTGAGCGCCCCCGACTGCGACAGCAGCGCCAGCGGGCCGGGTTTGGCCATGGTGCCGATGATGCTGGCATTGAGCTTCTGGTGCGGCCGCTGGAAGCCGTTGCAGTTGGGCCCCAGCAGGTGCAGCTGGTGGCGTTTGGCGGTGGCGTGCAGGCGGCTGGCGGCCTCGGCGTTCAGGCCCGAGGAGATGACCAGCGCCGCGCGGCATTTGATGCGCCCGGCCACTTCCAGCGCGTTGTCGATCTCGTCCACCGTGGGCAGCGCGATCACCGCCAGCTCGGCGCGCGACTGAGCCAGCTCGGCCAGCGTGCCGGTCATACGGATGTCCACAAACCGCAGCTCACCCGTGTAGCCGTTGGTGCGCAACTGGTCGGCCACATGCCGCGCCAGGCCGGGCTCCAGCGCGTCGGGGTCGAGGCCCCCGGCAAACACCACAATGGATGCGGGATTAAAAAGGGGCTGCAGAAAGTGCTTTTCCATAGTGTTGGCTCACCCCCAGGCTTCGCTGCGCTCCCGCCAACCCCCTTGCAGGGGGCGATACCAGCAGCCCGGCAAAGCCGGTTCTGCGGTATCTGCTGGTATTTCAGTGCGGT
>JAGOEY010000070.1:0-3176 GCA_017997515.1 Burkholderiaceae bacterium
GGCCGCACGTCCAGCTCGGCCGTGATCTTGCCCAGGCCGTGTGCGCCACCGTCTTCGTCGATATGGGTGATGCGGTCGAACATCAGCATCGGAGGCAGGGGCAGGCGCCCGCTGTCGGGGGTGAACAGCCGCCCCTCACCGGACGCAATCAGTTGATCGTAGGAAAAAGATTCGGCCATGGAAAACTGCTCCAGAACGGCGGCTAAGCCGCCTCGTTGTATGTACGACAAGAAACGCAGCATATTACTGCGTCACAGCGCCCATTATCAAAGCAAGCCATGGCAGCGTCAGCACAAAACCCTGTGCCACGCAACTTCAAAACGCGGCGGCTTGACACGTATCAACCATTCCCGCCCTGTCAAAAAACCCCACCCCTGCCAAAAACAGGGATGGGGTTTGTTCCAAGGAGGGCCCCCACGCGCCAAAGCGCGCCGTGAAAAACCCAGGGGGTTCAATACTCCCAGAAAATGCGCTGCAATTCCTTGGTGTCGCTGGTCTTGGTCAGGGCGACCATGGCCAGGATGCGGGCTTTTTGTGGGCGCAGGTCGTGGGCCACCACCCAGTCGTACTTGTCGTCGGGCTGCTCGGCGTTGCGCAGCACGAAGCCATCCGGCACACGCGCCGAGCGGATCACGATGGCACCGTCGGTGCGCACTTTTTGCAGGAAGGGCACGATGCGGTTGGCCACCGAGCCGTTGCCCGTGCCAGCGTGCACCAGGGCCTTGACGCCGCTCTTGCCCAGGGCTTCGATGGCGGTAGGCTCGACGCCTTCGTAACCCATGGCGATACCCACATTGGGCAGCGTGGTGATGCTGTCGATGTCAAATTCAGAATTCATGGTGTGGCGCTTGACCGGCGCACGGAACCAGTAGTTCTTGCCTTCCACGACCATGCCCAGCGGGCCCCATTGGCTGGAGAACGCGCTGGTCTTGATGTTGATGCTCTTGCTCACATCACGGCCGCTGTCGATGTTGTCGTTCATCGTGACCAGCACACCTTTGCCCATGGCGTCTTTGCTGCCTGCCACGTTCACAGCGCTGTACAGGTTCAGCGCACCGTCGGCCGACAAAGCGGTGCCGGGGCGCATGGAGCCCACCACCACGATGGGTTTGTTGGTGTGTACCGTCAGGGTCAAAAAGTAGGCGGTTTCTTCCAGCGTGTCGGTGCCGTGGGTGATGACGATACCGTCCACATCAGCCTGCTTGGACAGTGCCGACACACGTTTGGCCAGGGTCAGCAGGTTGTCGTTGGTCAGGCTTTCCGACGCGACCTGGAACACCTGTTCACCCTTGACGTTGGCCACAGCCGCCAGCTCAGGCAGACCGGCGATCAGCTTTTCCACACCGACCTTGGCAGCGGCATAGGTGGCGCTATTGATGGCCGAGGCTCCCGCACCAGCGATGGTGCCGCCGGTGGCGAGGATCACGACATTGGGTTTTGCTGCCTGGGCCGAAGCCACGGTGGCGCACAGGGCGAGCGCAAGGCCGCCCAGCATTTGGTCAAATTTGATACGCATGGAAAATCCTGAAAATGAGAAGGTGCACAAGCAAGAAACCCGCCATGGCGGGGCCGTCACAGGGTGTTCTTGCACGGCTCAGCGATGGTAGCCAGCCGTCCCGGGGAGCGGAAGCGGGAGTTCCCGTTTCCGCCATGCCGATTTCACATCGCGTCTTGCCGACGGCGCGCATGTACCCATGCGACCACCACCACGGCACCTGCCAACAACCACAGCGGCCACAGGCTCCAACGCGCCACCCACCATGCGTAAGCCGTGGTGCCCTCGCGCCCCTCCACCTCACCCTGCAGCACCCCCCGGGTGTAACGGGCCAGGCTGTGGGTGACACGGCCCTCGTGGTCGATGATGGCCGTGGCCCCGGTGTTGGTGGCGCGCACCATGGGGCGGCTGAACTCCAGCGCCCGCAGGCGAGAGATGTGCAGATGCTGGTCAATCGCCACCGAGTTGCCAAACCAGCCAATGTTGCTGAAGTTGGCAAAAATCGTGGGCGCACTGGCGGGGTCGGCAAACCGGGCCCCCAACTCTTCCCCAAACAGGTCTTCGTAACAGATGTTGGGCGCAATCCGCTGGCCCTGCCAGACCAGCGACGGCTGGCCAATGGCCCCGCGGTTGAAGTCGCCCAGCGGGATGTTCATCAGGTCGGTGAACCAGCGGAACAGCGGCGGAATGAACTCCCCAAAAGGCACCAGATGGTGTTTGTCGTACTGGTAGGGCTGCACCGCGCCGGGCACCCAGCCCTGCACCGAATTGGTGTACCCGGCCCGCAGGTCGCCCATCGGAATACCCACCAGCGCGGCCTGCTGGCCATCGGCAAACCGCTTTTGCAGGGTTTCGGCGTACCCGGCGGGCAGTTGCTGCGGCAGCAGCGGGATGGCGGTTTCGGGTGCAATCACCAGGCTGGCGCGGCTGCCGACCAGTTGTTCGCCGTACCAGCGCAAAGCCACCGGCACCCCACTGCCGGGCTGGAACTTCTCGTCCTGCGGGATGTTGCCCTGCAGCAGGGCCACGTCCAGGCGTCCCGTGCCGGTGCTCCAGGGCACGGCAGGTGCCACCGCCAGTGCCAGCAGCACCAACGCGGCCGTGCTTCGGGCGCGCCAGCCTGCACCGGGGCCGGTGGCAAGCAAGGCCGCAAGGCCTGCCGCCACAAAACCTATGCCGTACACGCCCACCACCGGGGCCAGCGCAGCCAGCGGGCCGTCCACGTGGGCGTAACCTGCCGCACCCCACGGGAACCCGGTCAGCCAGGTGCCACGCGCCAGCTCGGCCAGCAGCCACAACGCCGCAAAAACAATAGCACGTCCCGCCCAATGGACGGGCGCTAGAGCCTTAAAAAGACCACAAACAACCCCATACAACAGCGCCAGGAAGGCGGCCAGCGCCAGCACGGCCAGCCCGGCCAAGGGCGCTGGCAAACCGCCGTAGGTGTACATGGACGTGAACAGCCACCAGAAAGTGCCTGCCAGCCAGGCGGTGGCAAAAAACCAGCCCAGCAGCGCGGCGCTTTTCCAAGAGGGGCTGCGGTCCACGGTGGCCACCAGCACCGCCAAAGCCACAAGCTGCAGCCACCACGCAGGGGCTCCGCTCCAGGGTGAGGCCAGTGCGAAAGCGTGGGCCAGACCGGCGGCCACGGCGACCGCCGCCAGCACCGGCAGGCCCGGAC
>JAGOEY010000070.1:3276-8155 GCA_017997515.1 Burkholderiaceae bacterium
TCAGCCCGCCGTGTCGTCGTCGGAGGCCGGGAACACCTTGAACCAGCGCACCGCGCCGCCTTTGGTGTGCAGCACAACAAACTTCAGGCCGGACATCACATGGTGTTCGCCGCGTTTGGGCACGTGGCCCATCTCATGGGCGATCAGACCACCGATAGTGTCAAAAGCATCGTCGGGGTCGGTGCTGGCCAGGGTGACGGCGAAGGCTTCCTCAACCCGTTCGAGCGGGGTGTCACCACTCACGCGGTAGGTGTGGTCGGCCAGGCCGTAGATGTCGCCTTCGTCTTCGGTGATGTCGAACTCGTCTTCGATCTCACCCACAATTTCTTCCAGCACGTCCTCGATGGTGACCAGGCCCGCAACCCGGCCAAACTCGTCGATGACGATGGCCAGGTGGTTGCGGTTGCCGCGAAACTCGCGCAGCAGGTCGTACAGGCCTTTGCTCTCGGGCACAAACACCGCCGGGCGCAGCAGCGCGCGGATGTTGAGCGACGGCGAGCGCTGCAACTTGAGCAGGTCCTTGGCCATCAGAATACCGATGATGTTTTCACGCTCGCCGCTGTACACCGGGAAACGCGAGTGGGCCGTGGTGATCACGGTGTGTAGCAACTCGTCGTAGGGGGCGTCGATGTTGACCAGGTCCATGCGGGTGGCGGCCACCATCACGTCACCGGCCGTCATGTCGGCCATCCGGATCACGCGCTCCAGCATGACACGCGCGTCGGCGCCGATCACATCGTTGTTTTCGGCCTCGGCCAGGGTTTCGATCAGCTCGTCGGTCGAGTCCGGGCCGGGGTTGATGAACTCGGCCACTTTTTGCAGGAAGGAGCGCTTGTCTTCTTTTTCAGAATGACGCGCCGGGTGAGGGTCTGACACCGTGGGTTGCAGCAAAACTGCAGTTGTGAAGGAAGCGTAAGGATAGCGGATTGTGGTGACCGCCCTGCTGGCAATGCCCGTAGCACGGAACGATCCATTCCAGCAGACACCGCGGAACCGATTTTGCCGGGCCGCTGGTGGAGCCTCCTGCAAGGGGGTAGGGGTAGCGGAACGCAGTCCGCGAAGCCTGGGGGTGTGCTTCTACTTTTTGCGCACGGCTTGTAATCGGGCCAGCGCGTCCCAGAAACTCTTGGCCTGCACCTTGAGGCGGTAGTCCAGCTCGGCGTAGTGCCGCTCGACGATCTGGGCCATGCGGCTGTCCAGGTCGGCGGGCGGCAGCGCCAGGTAGGCCTCGGACTCCGAGCCGTCGCGCTGCACGGTGGCGCCGGCGTTGCGGGCGATCTTGAGCATGGCGGTGTTTTCGCTGAGTGCGTGGATGAACAGCAGGCTCACACCTTCGTTGCGGGCGTGCATGACGGCACGGTCAAACAGCCGCGAGCCAAAACCCCGGCCGCGCGCCTGTTTGAGCACCGAAACACCAAACTCGGCGCAGCTCTTGTGTTCAGCGTCTTGCGAGAACGCCAGGTGCGCCATGGCGATCAGCTCCAGGCGGCGGTTGTAGATGCCAAAAATCTCGTCGGTGTTGAAGTCGAGTTTGTCGACATAACGCTGGATCTGCTCGTCGCTGGCGGCGTAGCCAAAACGCAGGTAGCGGTCAGACGGCTCCAGCGCCATCAGGTGGTCGGCGATACGCTGGCGGTACGCAGGGCCCAGGGAACGGATAGGAACCATCACAGGGGTAGCCTCCACTTCTTCACTTTGGGGGAAGTGCGACATCGGACGCAGCAAGGCCCGTCCCGCGTGGACAGAGGCTTGTAAAAGTGTCTTGGATGCATTCATGGCTTTGATTTTAGGGTTTTCCCTTATATCTCAAGGTCACAAAGGCACACTCTCCTACACTAGGGAGATCGCTCAATTTAGCACAAAATAAGCCTCTAACGCACGTCCACAAATCGCATACAGCTACTTTTTTTATAGCAATCAGAGGGGTACGGCCGTCGTGGTTTTTACACGGTCCAACACAAAACTGGTCTTGCAGTCCTGCACGCTGGGGTGTTTGAGCAGGGTGTCCATGATGAAACGGCTGTAGTGCGCCATGTCGGCCACCACCACCCGCAACAGGTAATCCATGTCGCCGGTGAGGGCCGCACACTCCACCACTTCGGGCCAGGCCTGCACACTGGCGCGGAACACATCCATGGGGTTGCGTTTGTGGCTTTCGGTGTTTTTTTCCAGCCGCACGTTCAAATACGCCGTCAGCCCCAGGCCCACCGACTCGGGTTTGACCAAGGCCACATACCGGTCAATCACCCGCGCCTCCTCCAGCCGCTTGACGCGCCGCAGCACCGCGCTGGGCGACAGGCCCACCAATTCGGCCAACTGGTCGTAGGTGGCGCGCCCATCCACCTGCAAACTGCGCAAAATGAGCCGGTCCAGCTTGTCGAGTGCTTCCATGGAGGTCATTTTGCATTTTTCCGGCGTTTACCGGGGGCTTTGAACGCGCTGGCAAAATAAAACCATTCTGGCCACCCACACAACCCCACCTCTCCAGGGCGCGGACAACATCCGTGCCGCACTGGCCCACATCACCGCCCTGCGCGCGCAGGCGGCGGGTGACGCTGCGCTGGCCGCCGCCGTGGCACAGGTCAAACATGTCCAGTCGCGCCGGTTTGCGGGCAGTTATGCCGACCTGCTGGCGGCCCCGGCCACACAGGCGGCGGCGCGCTTTTTTCTGGAAGAGTTGTATGGCGAGCGCGACTACAGCGAGCGGGACGCGCAGTTCGCCCGGATTGCCGGGGCGCTGCAAAAGCTGTTCCCCGCGCAGGTGACCGCCACCGCGCTGATGCTGGCCCAGCTCCACGCCAGCACCGAAACCCTGGACCACGCCATGGCGCAGGCCTGGCTGGCAACCGGCCCGGCACACACCAACGCCGCCCGTTACCTGCAGGCCTGGCGCAGCGTGGGCCAGCGCCCCGAGCGCGAAGCGCAGCTGGCGGGGGTGCTGGCGATTGGCCAGGAGCTGGACCGGTTGACCCGCACACCCGGCCTGCGCCTGATGCTCAAGATGATGCGTGGCCCCGCCAAAGCCGCCGGGCTGAACGCGCTGCAGCGCTTCCTGGAAGCCGGTTTTGACACCTTTGCCGACCTGGGCAAACAAAAGAACGGCGTGGCGCAGTTTCTCGGCACGGTGCAGACGCGGGAAGCCGACCTGATGGCGCAACTGTTTGACGCCGACTTTGTCACCTGCGAGACCCGACTCCAAAGCCTACTAGGACAAGCCCGGTAACACCTGCACGCCAAGCGCTCCCAGAATCGCGCCCAAGGAGTGTTCCATGGACAAAATCTGGCTGAAGAGTTACCCCCCGGGCGTGCCCCACGACATCAACCCTGCGCAGTACCGCTCGGTGCCCCACATGCTGGAGGAGTCGTTCAAGAAAAACGCCGCGCGCCCGTTCTCGGTGTGTATGGACCGCTGGATGACCTACGGCCAGCTCGACGACCTGTCCAGCGCCATGGGCGCGTGGCTGCAGTCGCAGGGGCTGGAGCCCGGCGCACGGGTGGCCATCATGCTGCCCAACGTGCCACAGTTCGCCGTCACCATGGCGGGCATCCTGCGCGCGGGTTACACCTGTGTGAACGTGAACCCGCTCTACACCGCACGTGAACTGGAGCACCAGCTCAAGGACTCGGGTGCCACCACCATCGTCATCTTGGAGAACTTTGCCCACACGCTGCAAAGTGTGATCGACAAAACCCCCATCACAACCGTGGTGGTGGCCTCGATGGGTGACCTGCTGGGTGCCGCCTATGGCCGCTGGATCACCTTTGCCGTGCGCCATCTGGCCAAGATGGTGCCGGCCTACGACATCCCGCTGACCAACGGCCGCAAGGTGCTGACGTTTACCGAAGTGATGTCCAAAGGTGCGTCGCTGCAGCTCAAGCCCAGCACCGCCAACCTCGACTCCACCGCCTTCCTGCAGTACACGGGTGGCACCACCGGCCTGTCAAAAGGTGCGGTGCTGACCCACCGCAACATCGTCGCCGCCACGCTGCAGGCCGAGGCCTGGTTCACCCCGGCGCTGGGCAGGGTGGGTGACCTGGCCAAGGTCAACAGCATTGCCGCGCTGCCGCTGTACCACATCTTCGCGCTCACGCTGTGCCTGCTGGCGATCCGCCAGGGCTCGCACCTGACGCTGATCCCCAACCCGCGCGACTTCGGCAAGTTCATCGACGTGCTGAAAAAACGCCCCTTCCACATGCTGCCCGCCGTCAACACGCTGTTCAACGCGCTGCTGCAGCACCCGCAGTTCAAGACCATCGACTTCTCGACGCTGTATGTGTCGCAGGCCGGTGGTATGGCGGCATCGGTGGGCACGGCCAAACACTGGCAGGAGGCCACCGGCAGCCCCATGATCGAAGGCTGGGGCATGAGTGAAACCTGCGCCATCGGCACCAACAACCCGGTCACCGCCACCAGCTTCAGCGGCAACATCGGCCTGCCCCTGCCCAGCATCGACATCGCCATCAAGGACGACGACGGCAACTCGCTGGCCCAGGGGGAGTCGGGTGAAATCTGCATCCGCGGCCCGAACGTGATGTGGGGCTACTACAACCAGCCCGAGGAAAACGCCAAAGCCTTCACCGCCGACGGCTTCATGCGCACCGGCGACGTGGGCATCATGGACGAACACGGCTACACCCGCATCGTGGACCGCAAGAAGGACATGATCATCGTCAGCGGCTTCAACGTGTTCCCGAACGAGCTGGAAAACGTTATTTCGCTGTGCCCCGGTGTGGTGGAATGTGCCGCCATCGGTATCGCCGACGAGAAACAGGGCGAAGCCATCAAGGTGTTTGTGGTGCGCAACAACCCGATGCTGACCGAGGAAGACGTGCAGAAATACTGCAACGACAACCTCACCGGCTACAAACGCCCCAAACA
>JAGOEY010000317.1 GCA_017997515.1 Burkholderiaceae bacterium
ACGCATGGCAGGCGCTGATGATGGACTGGCGCTGCGTGCCCTGGCTTGCGTCCAGCGCGATGGCGCGGGTGCCGGGCTGGCTGTTGTAGTGCGCCAGCCAGGTGGCGGTGCGCTCGGGGTCGGCCAGATCCTGTTTGTTCAGTATCTTGAGCGCCGGGCGGCCCGCCGTGAGTTCGGCCAGCATGGGGTTGGCGCTGGAGCCCGGCAGGCGGGCGTCGAGCAGCTCGATGACCACGTCGATTTCTTTCACACGCTCGGTGATCGCCTTGCGGGTGACGTTCATATGGCCGGGGAACCACTGGATGGCCATGGGTGTATCTCTTTGTGGGTGGGTGTTGGCAGGGAGCATGGCCGTGGAGGACGGCTATTTACTCCCTTTTTAATAGCTTACTGCGCCCGCTGCATGTGCGCTAGAGGCCAATTTCATACATAAAAATGGCCTTCTGGCGCGCGGGGCGCAAGGCTGCACAGTTTATGCGCTAACGCCGCCCGCAGCCGCCATGGCCTGCCCCACCTCGTTGGTTCCCTGCGCCGCGCCGCTTTGCGGCACGGTCTCATTCGCCCGGTTCGTCACTTCGGCCAGACGTTCCGCCAGCTGCTCCGGCACGTCGCCGCCGATACCAAGGTGGATGCCCGGCGTCAGCGTGATATGGGCCGCCTCGAACGTGCCTGCACCGGCACACAGGATGGTGCGGGTGGGAGCATCCTCTGCGGCCAACACCAGCATGGCGGGCACGACGGCTTCGGGCTTCAGGGCAGCCAACACGGCTTCGGGCATCAGGCCTGCAGTCATGGCAGTGGCGGCAGTGGGGGCCAGGCAGTTGACGTGGATGTTGTTCTTGGCACCTTCCAGGCTCAGCGTCTGCATCAGCCCGACCAGCGCCAGTTTGGCTGCGCCGTAGTTGCTCTGGCCAAAGTTGCCGTACAGGCCGGATGACGAGGTGGTCATCACGATGCGGCCGTATTTCTGTTCGTTCATCAGCGCCCACACGGCCTTGGTGCAGTTGACGGAGCCCATCAGGTGCACGTCCACCACCAGCTGGAAGTCGGCCAGCTCCATCTTGGCAAAACTCTTGTCGCGCAGGATGCCGGCGTTGTTGATGAGGATGTCCACCCGGCCCCAGGCGTCCACCGCCTGCTGCACCATGGCCTGCACAGCCACAAAGTCGGTGACGGAGGCCGCATTGGCCAACGCCTCGCCCCCGGCGGCCAAGATGTCGTCCACCACGGACTGCGCACCGCCCAGGTCGTTAACGACCACTTTGGCACCCCGTGCGGCCAAGGCCAGTGCATGCTGGCGGCCCAGCCCGCCGCCCGCGCCGGTGACGATGGCCACGCGGCCTGTGAAATCCATACCCATGTTGTTGCTCCTGTGTTGGTGGTGGGTGGGCCCTGCGGGGCCACCGTGCCGCCATTGTGCCGACGCTGTGGGTAAGAACGTGTTTACGATCTTTCCGGGGTCGCACAAGTACCTTTTCGGGATGGGATGCAAGGCGCAGTGCGCCGTCCATAGCCCGGCTATGGACAAGCGCTGCAACGCCGCAGACCGCCCGAAAAGGCACTTGCCCGTAGGGTTGGAGTGAAATCGGGCGATTGAGCGCCCCAGCTGCTTGCATGGGCAGGAGCCCATGCGGCGCATCCGGGCCACCCACTCGTCCCGATTGCACTCCAATGCGATCCCCGCAAAGATCGTAAACACGTTCTAAAGACCTGCTGCCAAAGCGACGCGGGTGCCGGGGCTGCACCTTGATGGGATACAGTTTGGGCCAGCTTGTCTTTGAACCCAACCGGAGCACCCTATGCCAATACGCCTGCCCTCCATTCTTGCCATCACTGCAGCCATGGTGGCGGCATTAACCCTCTCGGCCTGCGGCACCAGCCCCATGGCCGAGCCCCCCCCGCCGTCGGCCACGACGGTGCAGCCCGCCCGCCTCGAAGCCGCACTGGTGGCCCACACCTGGAAGCTGGTGTCGGCACGCGACAACGATGGCCGCTACATGAGCGCGCTGTTCCCGGCCAACTCCAAACCCGTCACGTTCAATTTTGCAGAGGGCCGCATCAGCATCCAGGGCGGCTGCAACGTACGCGGCGGCGCTTTTCAGATCAACAGCGCCTACCAGCTGGCGGTGGGCCAGACGGTCTCGACCATGATGGCGTGTGAGCCCACGCTGATGGCCGTGGACAAGGCCATCACGGCCGCATTGGCCAAACCCCTGGACCTGCGCATCGAGATGACCACCCCACCCAGCATGACGCTGCTGACGGCGGCGAACGAGACGCTGGTGTTCACCGGTGAACGCACGCTGGAGTCACAACACGGCAAACCCACGCGTATGTTCCTGGAAGTGGCCCCCCAAAAAGTGGCATGCAACCACCCGCTGATGCCGAACGCCCAGTGCCTGCAGACGCGCGAGGTCACCTTCAACGAGCAAGGTCTGCGTGTCGGCGAGCCCGGCCCGTGGCAGGTATTCCAGGGTGATATCCAGGGGTTCAACTTCGAGCCGGGTTACCGCTCGGTGTTGCGTGT
>JAGOEY010000318.1 GCA_017997515.1 Burkholderiaceae bacterium
TAGGGCGTGATCTTCATCGGTTTGCCCAGCATCTTGCGCACGTCTTCCATCGGCATGCCGGGCAGGACTTTGGCGAAGTTCTGCGGTGTGAGCACCTGGCGCAGCGCACTCATCTTGCCGTCGGTGCCAATGGTGATCATGTAGTTCTGACGGCCCATGGGCTGGCGGCTGTACTCGAAGGTGCGGCCGCCATCGGGTGCGTCCCAAATTTTCTCGGGCTCGCCAAAACGGGCGCGCACGTCGGCCTCGGTGGACACACCCTCCTCCAGCTCGCTGATTTTTTGCTGGTCGCAGCCCGCCAGTGCCAGCAAACCGACCACAGCGGCCAGCGCGGTTGCCAGGATTTTTATCGCCATGGAATCCCCTCTCGTTAAAATGCGCCAGAACAAGCACGGCTTACGCAAAACACGCTCAGGCACGACGCCTGCACTATGGCTGCACTCTTTGTGCATCTTTGTTTGCGTAAGTCCCAACCAGGTTTCAAGTCTATGTCCATCTTCCGCCGCCCCGATTACCAGTCCGACGCCACCCAGTTCATCAACGGACTGAAAACCCAGAAACCCAGCTTGGAGGCCGAACAACGCGCCGGCCGTGCCCTGCTGTGGGACAAAAACGTGGACCGCAGCGCCTGGGACGATTTTGACGCCGCCGAAGTGGCACAAAAACCTTACGTGTACCAGACTGCGGCCTGAACACGCGGCGTCGCTGCCAAGCCTGCTTGACCTCAAAATTTAAGCAAAATAGGCCTCCAGCGCACAGCCCACGAGCGCAAGCAGCTCACTATTTAATAGCAAACAATGCGACAGACTTCTGACACCACCCGGGAGGCCGCCCCGGGTGTGGCCATGCCCGACGTGGTGGACCAGGTGGCACTGGCGCGGCTGTACGGTGAGCCACTGTTTGCCATGCCGCACGACCTGTACATCCCGCCGGATGCGCTGGAGGTGTTCCTCGAAGCGTTTGAAGGCCCGCTGGACTTGCTGCTCTACCTGATCCGCAAGCAGAACTTCAACATCCTCGACATCCCGATGGCGGGGCTCACGCGGCAGTACCTGGTGTATGTGGACGAAATCCGCACGCGTAACCTGGAGCTGGCGGCCGAATACCTGCTGATGGCGGCGATGCTGATCGAGATCAAGTCGCGCATGCTGCTGCCGCCCAAGAAGGTGGCCGAAGGCGAAGAGCCCGAAGACCCACGCGCCGAACTGGCCCGCCGCCTGCTCGAATACGAACAGATGAAGCTGGCCGGTGCCGGGCTCAACGCCATTCCGCACTACGGGCGCGACTTCCTCAAGGCGCAGGTCTACATCGAACAAAGCCTGCAGCCGCGGTTTCCCGACGTGCACCTGGCCGACCTGCAAGAGGCCTGGGCCGACATCCTCAAACGCGCCAAGCTGGTGCAGCACCACAAGATCACCCGTGAAGAGCTGAGCGTGCGTGAGTACATGAGCCAGGTGCTGCGCAAGCTGCAGGGCCGCCGCTTTGTTGAATTTGAAGAGCTGTTCGACCCGTCCAAAGGCTCAACCGTGCTGGTGGTCACCTTCATCGCCCTGCTCGAGCTGGGCAAGGAAACGCTGATCGAGATCACCCAGGCCGAAGCCTTTGCCCCTATTTATGTGCGGCTGGCCTACAGCCCCGCTTAACCCGCCCTGGTAGACGCCCCATGTTCCGTACCCTGCTCAAATCCAAGATCCACCGCGTGGCCGTGACCCAGTGTGAGCTGCACTACGAAGGCTCCTGCGCCATCGACGAAGACCTGCTGGACGCCGCCAACCTGGTGGCCAACGAGCAGGTGCACATCTGGAACATCAACAACGGCGAACGTTTCATCACCTACGCCATCAAGGGTGAACGCGGCTCCGGCATGGTTTCCGTCAACGGCTCGGCCGCCCGGCGCGCCTCGGCGGGGGACCTGCTCATCATTGCCGCCTTCGCCCAGGTGCACGAAGACCAGGTGGCCACCCACGAACCGCAGCTGGTGTTTGTGGACGCCAACAACCGCCAGGTCGAACTGCGCCACGCCGTGCCCACACAAGCCGCCCCCTGACCGGCATGCCAGCGCCACGCCAGCGCTGCCCCACCTGCCTGCGCCCGCACAGCGCCTGCATCTGCGCGTGGGTGACCCCGCTGGCGCACCAGGCCGAAGTGCTGATCCTGCAGCACCCGCTGGAGGTGGCCCATGCCAAAGGCAGCGCCCGCTTGCTGCACCTGAGCCTGCCGCACAGCCAGCTGGTGGTGGGCGAGGTGTTTGACGACACCGTGTTACGCGGCCTGCTCACCGCACCGTGGCAAACCCAGTCTGTTGCAGCCCCACGCGCCGTGCTCCTGTACCCCGAGACAGGCGACGGCACATGCGCCCGCCTGGACCCGGCCTGGCTGCAGCACCCCACGCAGATCCGGCTGGTCGTGCTCGACGGCACCTGGCGCAAAAGCCGCAAGATGCTGCACCAGAACCCGCTGCTGCAACAGCTGCCGCGCCTGGCACTACACGACCTGCCCGCGTCGCACTACCACGTGCGCCAGGC
>JAGOEY010000071.1 GCA_017997515.1 Burkholderiaceae bacterium
TGTCGGTCACCGGTGCCGAAGGTTTCCCGGCACTCAAAGACGCGGGCAACGTGCTGCGCCCGTACACCGCGTTCAAACTCAGCCTGCGCCTGCCACCCCTGGTGGACGCGGGTGAGGCCGTGCAAAAACTCAAGGCCTTACTCGAAGACAACGCGCCCTACCAGGCCCGTGTCACCTTTGAAAATGGCGGCGGTGCCACCGGCTGGAATGCCCCCAGCACCGCGCCGTGGTTCGAGCGTGCGCTTAATGCCGCGTCGCAGGCGCACTTTGGTGCGCCGTGTGGCTACATCGGCCAGGGCGGCACCATCCCGCTGATGAACATGCTGAGCCAGGGTTTCCCCAAGGCGCAGATGATGGTGTGTGGTGTGCTCGGCCCGAAGAGCAACGCGCATGGCCCGAACGAATTCCTGCACGTGCCTTATGCCAAGAAACTCACCGCCGCCGTGGCCCAGGTGATTGCCCAGCTGCCTGCGACCGACGCCGGCACATGACAGCCCACTTCACCCTCTCGACCTTTGCCGCCCACGACGGCGCGATGCTGGCCTGTTACGACTGGCCGCTGCCGCGCCGCCAGCTCCAGCGCGGCACGGTGCTGCTGGTGCATGGCCTGGGTGAACACATGGGACGTTACGACGCACTGGCCCTGCGGCTGAACGGCTGGGGGTTTGCGGTGCGCGGTTACGACCAGCACGGCCACGGCCGCTCCGACGGCAAACCCGGCACCCTGCCCACCGACACCCGCCTGCTCGACGACCTGGCCGAGATGCTGGACGACACCCGCGAACGTGTATGCCATGGTGCCCCGCTGGTGCTGCTGGGGCACAGCATGGGTGGGCTGGTGGCCGCGCGCCTAGTGGCGCTGGGCATGCGCCCGGTGGACGCGTTGGTGTTGTCGTCCCCGGCGCTCGACCCGGGCCTGAACGCGGTGCAAAAGCTGCTGCTGGCCACACTGCCGCGTTTTGCGCCCAATCTGTGTGTGTCGAACGGGCTGGACGCGAACTACCTGTCCCACGACGCCGCTGTGGTGCAAGCCTACCGCGACGACCCTTTGTGCCATGACCGTGTGTCGGGCCGGCTGGCGCGTTTTATTGCCGATGGCGGACCGGCTGTGGTGGCGCAGGCCGCACGCTGGACGGTCCCCACCTTGCTGATGTTTGCAGGGGCCGACCGGCTGGTGAACCCGGCGGGCAGCCGGGCTTTTGCGGCGGCTGCGCCTGCGGCAGTGGTGACCACACAGCCGTTCGAGGCGCTGTACCACGAGCTGTTCAACGAGGCGGACGCGTCACCGGTGTTTGCCCAGTTAAAAGCCTGGCTGAACCAGCGCTTGGTGCGCTGACCCGAGCCAGGCTTGAACGGAGATACCGGGAGTTATCGGAACCTACCGGAACTTCGGGTTCGGGCCGTAGTTGTTGGGCTGCACATCCCCCGGCAGCACCGCGAAATACAGCAGCACCAGCGGCCCCACCACGGGAATAAACGCCAGCAAGGTCCACCAGCCGGTGCGGTTGATGTCGTGCAGGCGGCGCACGGTCAGTGCGATGCTGGGCAACAGGTGGATCAGCGCGAAGATGCCCAGTGTCAGGCTGGCCTCCAGCGTGAACGCGTCTTCCCAGCGGCCACGGGTGACGAAGTTGACAACCCAGTCCAGGCCCATCACCACAGCGGTGATGCTGCCCGACAGCAGGGCGTAGACCAGGAAAAACATCCAGTATTCCTTGCGGCGCGCACGCCCGCTGAAACGGGCGTAGTTGCGCAGCATGACGCGGGGGTACCAATTCATGGCAGTGTCCTCACACAAAAAAAGAGGGGAAGAATCAGGCCGTCTTGGGGTTGCTGCCGAAGCGGTTGTCCTGGGCGTCGCCTGCGTTCAGCATGAAATACAGCAGCACCAGCCAGCCAATCACGGGGATAAAAGACACCAGCATCCACCAGGCACTGCGGTTCGTGTCATGCAGGCGGCGCGCGGTGACACCCAGGCTGGGCAGCAGGTGCACCAGTGCCACGATGGTGGTGAGGGTGCCCGGCATGCTGAGCACACCTTCCACCACACCACACACCAGGGTGATCAGAAAGTAGACCAGAAAATACATCCAGTACTCCTTGCGGCGGGCGCGCCCGCTGAAGTCCACGTACTGCTTCATGGCCTTGAGATACCAATTCATGGCGATTTCCTCCGGATGGGTTGTGTTTCTAGGGCTGTGTGACTGGTTGTGCCGTGTTTCGGCATGCAACATATCTTAACGTTGACACACCCTGCAGCCGCCGTTTTCAGTGCTGGCCCGTGGGCACAACACCCCACAGGTCCAGCGCGGCCAGCGCGGCCAGCGGCGCGGTCTCCGCCCGCAGCGTGCGCGGCCCGAGGGTGACCGGCACAAACCCGGCCTCGGCTGCCGCCTGCTCTTCGCTGGCCGCCAGCCCACCTTCGGGGCCACTCAGAAAGGTCACAGCGGGCAGTGGGTGCGGGGTTTGCAGCAGCTGCGGCAGGGTGCGTGTTCCCGCGCGAAGCGACAGCATGGCGCGCAGCCCCGCAGTGGGAGCTGCCGCGCTCTGGCGCAGCCAGGTGGCGAAGTCCAACACGTCGTACACCCGTGGCACGCGGTTGCGGCCCGACTGTTCACACGCTGCCACAGCTACGCCCTGCCAATGGGCGACCTTTTTGTCGGCGCGGTCGGCCTTGAGGCGCAGCACGCTGTGGGCCATGGCCACGGGCTGGATGCTGGCCACGCCGAGTTCGGTGGCTTTTTCCACCAGCCAGTCCATGCGCTCGTTCGCAGGCATGCCGACCACCAGGTGCACGGGCAGGGCCACTTCACGTTCGGTGGGGTGGTGCGCGCCGATCTGCACTTGTACGTCGCTGCGGCCCATACGCAGCACGGTGGCGTCAAACTCGCCGCCGTCGCCGTTGAACAGCGTCAGCAGGCCACCCGGCTGCAACCGCAGCACCTGCACATGGCGCGCCGCGCCCGCAGGCAGGTCCAGCTCGGCACCGGTGGCCAGGGGGACAGGGCAGTAGAAACGGGGCATTACTATTAATTTAGTAGCTGCTTGCGCACACTGGGCGTGCGCTAAAGCCTGTTTTTGTTATGAACAATGGCATCCGACCATACGCGGTCATTCACCAGGGCGGTTGCGGTGCCCTCGATCTTGTCGATCAGGCGCAGCAGCGGGGTCAGCTCGCGGTAGCGGCTGGCGGTGGAGCGGATGTAATGGATGAAACGTGGGGCGTCGGCCAAATACTTGGGTTTGCCGTCGCGCAGGGTCAGGCGGGCAAAGATGCCGGCCACTTTCAGGTGGCGCTGCAGGCCCATCCACTCCACGCTGCGGTAGAACTCCCCAAAGTCGTCCCCCACCGGCAGCCCGGCCTTGCGCGCGCGCTGCCAGTAACGAATGGTGATGTCGAGCACCAGGTCTTCTTCCCAGCTGATGAAGGCGTCGCGCATCAGGCTGGCGATGTCGTAGGTGATCGGGCCATACAAGGCATCTTGAAAGTCGAGCACGCCCAGCGTTTCATTACCAACCATCAGGTTTCGGGGCATGAAGTCCCGGTGCACAGTCACGCTGGGCACGGCCAGGTTGTTGGCGACGATCTGGGCGAACACGCTGTCCAGCGTGGCGCGCTGCTTCTCGTCCAGCGTGATGCCCCGGTGCTGGGCGATGTACCAGTCGGGGAACAGCGCCAGCTCGCGCTGCAGCACGGCTGCATCGTAGACGGGCAACACACCGGGCTGGGACGCCAACTGCAGGGTGATCAGCGCATCAATGGCCTGGTGGAACAGCGGTGTGGGATCCTGTGGCGTGTCGCACTGCAATACGTCCAGCATGGTCTGGGCGCCCAGGTCACTCAGCAGCATGAAGCCCGCCGCCTCGTCCCAGGCCAGCACCTCGGGCACACGCAGGCCGGCCTTTGCCATCAGCGCGGCGATACGCACAAAGGGCTCACAGTTTTCCTTGTCGGGCGGGGCGTCCATCACGATGCGGCTGCCGTGGATGGAATCGAGCCGGAAATAACGCCGAAAACCCGCGTCGGCAGCGGCCAGGCGCAGGCTGCCGGTGTCGAGCTGGTGGTCAGCGGCCACCCGGGTGAGCCAGCCCTGGAAGGCGGCTTCGCGGGCCGGGTCGGCCCAGACGATGGGGCCGGGTGTGGCCGGTGCGGAGGCTGTACCGTTGGTCACAATGGCGGGGGGAGGGAGATCGGTTGGGCTCATGGATAATCCATTCTACAAACCCGGTCTGCAGGGCTTGCCATCGGCAGGTGCGAGGTGCCGGGCAAAATCCGCCAAATTCGCCTCTTCTTCGTGTTGACCCCCAATTCTGTTGTGCCTATGTGCCCGATGTTGTGCCCGAAGGGGCCCCAGACCCATGCCTGAACTCCAAACCAAGGGATGCCGCGTGCGTTTTGCCCTGCACCCCGTGGCCATGCTGGTGGGCCTGCTGCTGCAGGGCTCGCTGGCGCATGCGCAGGACGGCCAGACCACCGAGCCGCCGCTGGTTCTGCGGCCCAGTCCGCAGTTGCAGGAAACATTCCCGGACGACGTGCGCAAAGGTATGCCGACCTTCATGTCGGGCGACCGCACTGAGGGCCAGACCGACCGCAGCACCGTGCTGGAAGGCAACGCCGAACTGCGCCGTGGCGACACCGTGATCCGCGCCGACAGGCTCGAATACCTGCAGGCCGACGACCTGGCCAAAGCCACCGGCAACGTTTATGTGAACCAGGCCGGCAACATCTACGAAGGCACCGAGCTGCAGCTGCGGGTGGAGGCGTTTGAAGGTTTCTTCAAAAACCCGCGTTACCAGTTCCTGCGCACCGAAGGCCATGGCGACGCAAGCCGCATCGACTTCATCGACGAGCAGCGGTCCATCATCCACGACGCAACCTACACCACCTGCCGCCGCGTGGCCGGCCCCGACTGGCTGCCCGACTGGCTGCTGCGGGCCACCGTGCTGCACATCGACCAGGAGGAAGACGTGGGGCTGGCCGAAGGTGGTGTGCTGACCTTCAAGCAGGTGCCGATTCTGGCGGTGCCCGCCATCAGTTTCCCGCTGAGTGACAAACGCAAGTCCGGCCTGTTGCCACCCACCGTGGGCCTGGACAACGTGAACGGCGTTGAAATCACCCAGCCGTACTACTGGAACATTGCGCCCAACCGGGACGCCACGATCTACCCCACGGTGATGAGCAAACGGGGGGTAGAGCTGGGTGGCCAGTTCCGCTACATGGAGAACAACTACCAGGGCCAGACGCGGCTGGACTACATGCCCAACGACAAGCTGCGCGACCGCGACCGCTGGGGCTTTTATGCCCTGCACAACGGCACGGTGGACACCGGCATCGCAGCCATCGGTAATGTGGGCCTGAGCCTGAACCTGAACCGGGTGAGCGACGACAACTACTGGCGCGATTTTTCACGCGCCATGCCCGGGCTGACACAACGCCTGCTGCCCAACGACGTGAATGTGGGCTGGGGCAAGGGCAACTTCAGCGCGGGTCTGCGCACCCTCAAGTGGCAAACCCTGCAGGACGTGACCACCCCCATCACCCCGCCGTACGACCGCTTGCCGCAGGTGTTTGGCAAATACTCGCGCTTTGATGTGAACGGGCTGGACTTCTCGGTCGAGGCCGACTACACCAAGTTCCGCGCCGACCGCGCCCTCACCGCACAGCCCAATGCCGAGCGCAGCTACACCATGGCGCAGGTCAGCCACCCCTGGGCCGCGCCGGGCTGGTTCATCACACCCCGCCTGCAGATGCATGCAACAAACTACCAGTTCGACGCCGCCCTGGCCAACGGCCAACGCACGGCCAGCCGTGTGCTGCCCACGGCCAGCCTCGACACCGGCTTGGTGTTCGAGCGCTCCGCCAGCTTTTTCGGCCGCAGCTTCACCCAGACGCTGGAGCCCCGCGCGTTCTACGTGTACACGCCCTACCGCGACCAGAGCCTGCTGCCCAACTACGACTCGGCGGCAAACGACTTCAACTTCGCCACCGTTTTCACCGAAAACGCCTTTGGTGGCCAGGACCGCATTTCCGACAGCAACCTGCTGACCCTGGGCACCACCACCCGCCTGCTCGACCCCGACACCGGCGCGGAAGCTGCCCGTTTTGGGATTGCACAGCGCCTGCGTTTCAGCGACCAGCGGGTCACGATGCCGGGCCAGACACCGGTGAGTGAACGGCTCAGTGACGTGCTGCTGGGGGCCACGATCAACTGGACGCCGCAGTGGTCGTTTGACTCCACCGTGCAGTACAACCCCGACACACAACGCTCCATCCGGTCCGTCATCGGCGGGCGCTACAACCCGGGCAACTACCGGCTGATCAATGCGGCCTACCGCACGCAGCGCGGTGTGAGTGAACAGATCGATATCGGCTGGCAGTGGCCCTTGAACGACCTCTGGGGCGACCGCGGTGAGGACAAAGGCGCAGGCCGTGGCCTGGGCCCCGGACGCTGGTACAGCGTGGGCCGCCTGAACTACAGCATGCAGGACCGCAAACTGGTCGACACCGTGGTCGGGCTTGAATACGAAGCCGACTGCTGGATTGGCCGCATCGTGATGGAGCGGCTGCAAAGCAGCACCACCACATCCAACAAACGTATCCTGTTCCAGCTCGAATTTGTCGGGTTCACACGCCTGGGCTCCAGCCCGCTGCAAACCCTGAAACAGAACATTCCGCGTTACCAGTACCTGCGCGAGCAGACCACGGTTCCCAGCCGTTTCAGCAACTACGACTGATGCAGTCCCCTGCATCCCCCACCTTTTTGCACACCATGAACAAACATGTATCCGCCCTGGCGCTGGCATGCCTCGCAACCCTTGGCGCTGGTGCGCTGCAGGCCCAGGGCCTGCGCCCATCGTCCGGCGGCGGTATGGGCCTGGGCACCGGCCCCCGCCTGTCCACGCTGCCTGCCTTGCCCACCGGCCCCGCGCCCGCGCAGCAGGCGGACTCCATCGTGGCGGTGGTGAATTCCGAGCCCATCACCAGCAACGAATTACGCATGCGCACCGCACGCACCGCGCAGCAGATGGCCCAGCAGAACACCCCTGTTCCCCCTGAGTCCGTGCTGACCCAGCAGGTGCTGGAAAACCTCATCACCGAAAAAGCCCTGCAGCAGCAGGCCCGCGACACCGGCATCAAGATCGACGACCTGCTGGTGGATCAGGCCGAAGCCAACGTGGCACGCCAGAACAGCATGGACGTGGCGCAACTGCGCCGCAGGCTGGCTGCAGACGGTTTGTCGCTGGAGCGTTTCCGCACCGACCTGCGCAACCAGCTGCTGCTGACCCGCCTGCGTGAGCGCGACGTAGACGGCCGCGTGCGGGTGACCGATCTGGACATTGACCAGTTCATCCGTGAACAGCAGGCCAGTGTGGACCAGACCGGCGTTGAAATGAACCTGGGCCACGTGCTGGTGGTGGTGCCTGAAAACGCCACACCCGCAGAGGTCGCCACGCTGCAGGCCAAGGCCCAGGGTATTGCCGACCGGGCGCGCAAAGGCGACGACTTTGCTGCACTGGCGCGTGAATTTTCCAACGCCGCGGAAGGTGCCAGTGGGGGTGCCTTGGGCCTGCGATCCGCGGACCGTTACCCGACGTTGTTTGTCGAAAGCACCCAGACCCTGCCCGTGGGCGGCATCGCGGGACCCGTGCGTTCCCCCGCAGGCTTCCACATCCTCAAGGTGCTGGAGCGCGAACGTGCCGGTGTGCCGGGTGCCCAGGTCGTGCAGACCCATGCACGCCACATCCTGCTGCGGCCCAGCCCCCAGCTGAGCGAGACCGCCGCCGCTGCACGCCTGACCGAATACAAACAGCGCATCCAGTCGGGCCAAGCCGACTTTGCCGCCCTGGCGCGTGAACACTCCCAGGACGGCAGCGCCAAAGAAGGCGGCGACCTCGGTTGGGCCAACCCCGGCCAGTTTGTGCCCGAATTTGAAGAGGCACTCGACGCACTGCAACCCGGACAAATCGGCGGCCCGCTGGTATCGCGCTTTGGTGTGCACCTGCTGCAGCTGATGGAGCGCCGCACCGCCACCCTCAGCCAGCGCGA
>JAGOEY010000072.1 GCA_017997515.1 Burkholderiaceae bacterium
ATCGTGCACTCCACCGCGTTCCGCCGGCTGGTGTACAAAACGCAGGTGTTCTTGAACCACGAGGGCGACCTGTTTCGCACGCGCCTGACCCATTCGCTGGAGGTGGCGCAACTGGGCCGTTCCATCGCGCGGTCGCTGCAACTGAACGAAGACCTGGTCGAGGCCATTGCGCTGGCGCACGACCTGGGCCACACACCGTTTGGCCATGCGGGGCAGGACACGCTCAACAGCTGTATGGCCCACTTTGGCGGCTTCGAACACAACCTGCAAAGCCTGCGCATGGTGGACACGCTGGAAGAGCGTTACCCGCAGTACGACGGCCTGAACCTCTGCTTCGAGACGCGTGAAGGCATCCTGAAACACTGTTCGCGCACCAACGCTGAGCATCTGGAGGCGCTGGAGCCCGGCGGCGTGGGGCGGCGGTTTCTCGACCACACCCAGCCCAGCCTGGAGGCGCAGCTGTGTAACCTGGCCGACGAGATTGCCTACAACGCACACGACATTGACGACGGTGTGCGCTCTGGCCTCATCACGCTGGAGCAGATGCAGGACGTGCCGCTGTTCCAGCATTTCTGTGCGCAGGCTCTGGACGAGCACCCGCAACTGGCCGCACCGCAGCACAACCGCCGCCTGCTCTACGAGGCCATCCGCCGCATGCTGAGTGAACAGGTGTACGACGTGATTGCCGCCACCCGTGCCGCGCTGGACGCCGCGCAACCGGTCGATGCGGACGCTGTGCGCCAGCTGCCACCGTTGGTGGCTTTCAGCGCCGCCATGCGTGCGCAGTCCACCGAACTCAAACGTTTCCTGTTCCGCAACCTGTACCGCCACCCCCAGGTGATGCAGACCACCGGCTTGGCGCAGCAGATGGTGCATGAGTTGTTTGACGCGTACACGGCCGACCCGGCGCTGATGCAGGCCGGGTTTGCTGCGCGTGCCGCGTCGCCGGATGCTGATGCCCGCACCGTGGCCCGCGCTGTGGCCGATTACATTGCCGGCATGACCGACCGTTTCGCCGCCCGCGAACATGAACGCCTCACTGGTCAGCGTTTGCTGGCCTGAACCTATTAGAAGAACCCCCATGACTGAAACTGAAACCATCATCCAAGACACCCGCAACTGGTTGGAGCGCGCCGTGATTGGCCTGAATCTCTGCCCGTTTGCCAAGGCCGTGTACGTCAAAGAACAGGTGCACTATGCCGTCAGCGCCGCGCAAGACGACGACGCCTTGCTGGCCGATTTGCAGGTGGAATTGGAACGTCTGGCCGAGGCCGACCCGGCAAAGCTGGACACCAGCCTGCTGATCGTGCCGAATCACCTGGCGGACTTTCTCGACTTCAACGACTTCCTGGCCCATGCTGACGCTTTGTTGGTGGCCCTGGAGCTGGACGAGGACTACCAGATCGCCGACTTCCACCCCCAGTACCAGTTTGGCGGCACGAACCCGGACGAAATGGGTAACTTCACCAACCGTTCGCCGTATCCGACGTTGCACCTGCTGCGTGAAGACAGCATCGATAAGGCGGTGGAGGCCTTCCCCGAAGCTGACGCTATTTTTGGGGCCAATATCCAGACGCTTGAGACACTGGGCCAGGCGGGCTGGGATGCCTTGGGTGTGGGGGCGACAGCCCAGCCTGGAACGTCAGCATGAGTAACACGCCGCGTGCTGTGCGCAAGGCGGGTGCGGTACCTGTCGCCAACCCGCTGGCCGCCGACATCCGCCCCGGCCAGTCGATCGAGCTGCTCAAGGAACTGCATATCCTCACGCGGGAAGGCAAGCTCAACCAGGATTCGCGGCGCAAGCTCAAGCAGGTGTACCACCTGTTCCAGTTCATCGAAAAGCTGCTGCTGGAGCTGCCTGACGGTGGTGCCCACGCCACGCTGGCCGACCACGGTGCGGGAAAATCGTATTTGGGCTTCATCATTTACGACCTTTTTTTTCATGCCGATAGCGGCAAGGGTAGGGCGGGTGAAGGCGCGCCTGGCCACATCTACGGCATCGAAACCCGCACCGAGCTGGTCGACAAATCCCGCGCCTTGGCGGCGAAGCTGGGTTTTGACCACATGTCTTTCCTGAATTTGAGTGTGGCCGAGTCGGCGCACTCCGCAGAGCTGCCCGAGCGTATTGACGTGGTCACCGCCCTGCATGCCTGCGACACCGCCACCGACGACGCTATTCAATTTGGCCTGCAAAAGAAAGCCCGCTGTATGGTGCTGGTGCCTTGCTGCCAGGCCGAAGTGGCGCGGGTGCTGGGCCAGCACAAGGCGCTGTCGCTGGCGCGCACCCCTCTGGCCGAGCTGTGGCGCCATCCGCTCCACACCCGCGAGCTGGGCAGCCAGCTCACCAACGTGCTGCGCTGCCTGTACCTTGAAGCCTGGGGTTACCAGGTCACGGTGACCGAGCTGGTCGGCTGGGAGCACAGCATGAAAAACGAACTCATCATCGCCAAACACACCGGCCAGAAGAAGCGCGCCGCGGCTGAGCGGCTGCAACAGGTGCTGGCCGAGTTTGGTTTGTCCGAGCTGCTGCAAAGCCGCTTCGCCTTGCCCGCCTGATAGCAAGATGGCTCGTCTCCCGCGCCTGACCCTTCCCGGCCACGTGCACCATGTGCTGCAGCGGGGCAACAACGGGCAGGCGATTTTTCTGGAGATGGCCGACTACCAGCGCATGCTGGCCCTGCTGGCGGAGTACGCACCCACGTTAGACGTGGCGGTTCACGCGTACCTGCTGATGCCTGGCTCACTCCACCTGCTAGCCACACCGGGCACGGCCGACGGTTTGCCCGCGCTGATGCAGGCGGTGGGGCGGCGGTATGTGCGGTACTTCAACGACACCCATGGCCGCACCGGCACCCTGTGGGACGGGCGTTTTCGCTCCACACCCGTGCAGGCTGAGCGTTACCTGCTGCCGAGTATGGTCTGGCTCGACACCGCGCCTGTGGCAGCGGGGCTGGTCACCGAGCCCACGCTGTACCCGTGGTCGAGCTGCGGGTTTTACAGCGGGGTGCGCAGCGACCGTTTGCCTAAACCGCACGCACTGTTCTGGGCGCTGGGCAACACCCCTTTTGCACGCGAGGCCGCGTATGCCGATTTGGTGCATGCCGGTGTGTCTGCGGCGGACGGCGCGGCGCTGGCCGACGCCGTTCCCCGTGGTTGGGCGCTGGGAGACGCTGAATTTTTGGCAGATCTGCAAAAAACAACGGCCCGCCGCGTGGGTAAATTGCGGGCCGGGCGGCCGAAAAGCAAGCCAGATTCTGAATAAAATGGGCCTCTAGCGCCCATGGAATAAGCGCTAACAGCTATTATTTTTGATATGACCCCATTTAATTTTTGAATTTTTAAGTCAGGAATTAATAAGAATCTGACCCCAATTATTCTTCTTGGCATTGTTGTTGCTGTCATTTAAGCTCCCATTCCCTGCGAAAACATGAGGAGAGCGCCATGACCACGGCTGCCGAAATCAAATACCTGGAAGATCACGGCCTGTATTCGTCTGCCAACGAGCACGATGCATGCGGTTTGGGCTTTGTCGCCCACATCAAGGGCGAAAAGCGCCACGACATCGTGACGCAAGCCCTCAAGATTCTCGAAAACATCGACCACCGTGGTGCGGTCGGTGCCGACAAACTCATGGGTGACGGCGCAGGTATCCTGATCCAGCTGCCCGACGCGCTCTACCGTGAAGAAATGGCCAAGCAAGGCGTGACCCTGCCGCCCGCGGGTGAATACGGCGTCGGCATGATCTTCCTGCCCAAGGAACATGCCTCACGTATGGCCTGCGAACAGGAGATGGAACGCGCCATCAAGGCCGAAGGCCAGGTGCTGTTGGGCTGGCGCGATGTGCCAGTCAACAAGGACATGCCGATGTCCCCCGCCGTGCGCAAAACCGAGCCCATCCTGCGCCAGGTCTTCATTGGCCGTGGCAACGACGTCATCGTGCAGGACGCGCTGGAACGCAAGCTCTACGTGATCCGCAAGACGGCCAGCGCCAACATCCAGAACCTGGAACTCAAACACTCCAAGGAGTATTACGTTCCCAGTATGTCCAGCCGCACCGTGGTCTACAAAGGCCTGCTGCTGGCTGACCAGGTGGGTGTGTACTACCTCGACCTGTCCGACGAGCGCTGCGTTTCGGCGATTGGCCTGGTGCACCAGCGCTTCTCGACCAACACCTTCCCCAAGTGGCCCCTGGCCCACCCGTACCGTTATGTCGCCCACAACGGCGAAATCAACACGGTGCGTGGCAACTACAACTGGATGAAGGCCCGCGAAGGCGTGATGTCGTCGCCCGTGCTCGCCAACGATCTGAAGAAGCTGTACCCCATCAGCTTTGCAGGCCAGTCCGACACCGCCACGTTCGACAACTGCCTCGAGCTGATGACCATGGCCGGTTACCCGATCAGCCAGGCCGTGATGATGATGATTCCCGAGCCCTGGGAACAGCACGAAAACATGGACGAGCGCCGCCGCGCGTTCTACGAATACCACGCAGCGATGATGGAGCCGTGGGACGGCCCCGCATCGATCGTGTTCACCGACGGCCGCCAGATCGGCGCCACACTCGACCGCAACGGCCTGCGCCCCTCGCGCTACTGCGTGACCGACGACGACCTGGTGGTCATGGCGTCCGAGTCCGGCGTGTTGCCCATCCCTGAGCACAAAATTGTGCGCAAGTGGCGCTTGCAGCCCGGCAAGATGTTCATGATCGACCTGGAACAAGGCCGCATGATCGACGACGAAGAGCTGAAAGCCAACGTCGTCAACACCAAACCCTACAAGCAGTGGATCGAGAACCTGCGTATCAAGCTCGACAGCGTGGACGCGCCGCCCGCCGTGCCACTGGCCAGCGACGTGTCGCTGCTCGACCGGCAACAGGCTTTTGGCTTCACGCAGGAAGACATCAAGTTCCTGCTGTCGCCCATGGCCAAAAATGGCGAAGAAGGCATTGGCTCCATGGGCAACGACAGCCCGTTGGCCGTGCTCAGCGACAAGAACAAGCCGCTGTACAACTACTTCCGCCAGATGTTCGCGCAGGTGACCAACCCGCCGATCGACCCGATCCGTGAAGCGATCGTGATGTCGCTCAACAGCTTCATCGGTCCCAAGCCGAACCTGCTGGACATCAACCAGGTCAACCCGCCCATGCGGCTCGAAGTGGCGCAGCCGATTCTGGACTTTGCCGACATGGCCAAGTTGCGCAACATCGAAGAACACACCAAGGGCAAGTTCAAGAGCAGCACGCTCGACATCACTTACCCCGCCGACTGGGGCCGTGAGGGTGTCGAAGCCAAGCTGGCTTCGCTGTGTGCTGAAGCGGTGGACGCCATCAAGGGTGGCGCCAACATCCTGATCGTGAGTGACCGCAACGTGAAGGCCACGCAGGTGGCCATCCCCGCACTGCTGGCCTCCAGCGCCATCCACCAGCACCTGGTGCGCGAAGGCCTGCGCACCACCGCCGGTCTGGTGGTGGAAACCGGCAGCGCCCGCGAAGTGCACCACTTCGCCGTGCTGGCCGGTTACGGCGCGGAAGCCGTGCACCCCTACCTCGCGATGGAAACCCTGGCCGACCTGCACAAGGATCTGCCGGGCGACCTGTCGGCCGACAAAGCCATCTACAACTACGTCAAGGCGATCGGCAAGGGCCTGTCCAAGATCATGTCGAAGATGGGTGTGTCCACCTACATGAGCTACTGCGGCGCGCAGCTGTTCGAGGCGATTGGCCTGAACACCGAATCCGTCGGCAAGTATTTCTCGGGCACCGCCAGCCGTGTGGAAGGTATTGGTGTGTTCGAGATCGCCGAAGAAGCCCTGCGTATGCACAAGGCTGCTTTTGGTGACGACCCGGTGCTGGCCACCATGCTGGACGCAGGCGGTGAATACGCTTGGCGCGCGCGCGGTGAAGAGCACATGTGGACACCCGACGCCATTGCCAAGCTGCAGCACAGCACGCGTTCCAACAACTGGAATACGTACAAGGAATACGCCCAGCTCATCAACGACCAGAGCCGCCGCCACATGACGCTGCGTGGCCTGTTCGAGTTCAAGATCGACCCGGCCAAGGCTGTGCCGGTGGAAGAGGTCGAATCGGCTGCCGAAATCGTCAAACGTTTCGCCACCGGCGCCATGTCGCTCGGCTCCATCTCCACCGAAGCCCACGCCACGCTGGCTGTTGCGATGAACCGCATTGGCGGCAAGAGCAACACGGGTGAGGGCGGTGAAGACCCCGCACGTTACCGCAACGAACTCAAGGGTATCCCCGTCAAGATGGGTGACACGCTGAAGAGTGTGATCGGCGCGAAGGAAGTTGAAGTCGACATGCCGTTGAAAGACGGCGACTCGCTGCGCTCCAAGATCAAACAAGTGGCATCGGGCCGTTTCGGTGTGACCGCAGAGTACCTGTCGTCCGCCGACCAGATCCAGATCAAGATGGCGCAGGGTGCCAAGCCCGGTGAAGGCGGCCAGCTGCCTGGCGGCAAGGTCACCGAATACATCGGCAAGCAGCGTTACGCCGTGCCCGGTGTGGGCCTGATTTCGCCCCCGCCCCACCACGACATCTACTCGATCGAGGACTTGGCCCAGCTGATCCACGACCTGAAGAACGTCGCCCCGCACGCCACCATCAGCACCAAGCTGGTCAGTGAAGTGGGTGTGGGCACGGTGGCCACCGGCGTGACCAAGTGCAAGAGCGACCACATCGTGATCGCCGGACACGATGGCGGCACGGGTGCGTCCCCCTGGTCGTCCATCAAACACGCAGGCGGCCCGTGGGAAATCGGCCTGGCCGAAACCCAACAAACGCTGGTGCTGAACCGCCTGCGTGGCCGGGTGCGTGTGCAGGCCGATGGTCAGATGAAGACGGGCCGTGACGTTGCGATTGGCGCGCTGCTGGGTGCTGACGAATTCGGCTTTGCCACCGCGCCGCTGATCGTCGAAGGCTGCATCATGATGCGCAAGTGCCACCTGAACACCTGCCCGGTGGGTGTGGCCACGCAAGACCCGGTGCTGCGCAAGAAGTTCTCGGGCAAGCCCGAGCACGTCGTGAACTACTTCTTCTTCATTGCAGAAGAAGTGCGCCAGATCATGGCCCAACTTGGTATCCGCAAGTTTGACGACATGATCGGCCGCGCCGACCTGCTCGACATGCGCTCCGGCCTGCAACACTGGAAGGCCAGCGGCCTCGATTTCAGCCGCCTGTTTGCGCTGCCCAACGTGCCAGCCGATGTGCCGCGTTTCCATGTGGAAAACCAGGACCACGGTCTGGAGCACAACCTCGACACCCGCCTGATCGAGAAGTCGAAGGCAGCCATCGAAAACGGTGAAAAGGTCCAGTTCATCGAAGTGGCCCGCAACGTGAACCGCACAGTGGGCGCCAAGCTCTCCGGTGCTGTCACACGTGTGCACCCCGAAGGCCTGCCAGACGATTCGATCCGCATCCAGCTCGAAGGCACGGGTGGCCAGTCATTCGGCGCGTTCCTGGCCAAGGGCATCACGCTGTACCTGATTGGTGACGCGAACGACTACACCGGCAAGGGTTTGTCGGGCGGCCGCATCGTTGTACGCCCCAGCCTCGACTTCCGTGGTGAAGCGGCGCGCAACACCATCGTGGGCAACACGGTGATGTACGGTGCCACCACCGGTGAGTCGTACTTCTGCGGCGTGGCCGGTGAACGCTTCGCCGTGCGCCTGTCGGGCGCCACCACGGTGGTTGAAGGCACGGGTGACCATGGTTGTGAATACATGACCGGTGGCACCGTGGCCGTGCTAGGCAAGACCGGGCGCAACTTTGCAGCCGGTATGAGTGGTGGTGTCGCCTACGTCTACGACGAAGACGGTGAGTTCGCCAGCCGCTGCAATATGTCGATGGTGACGCTGGAGCCCGTGTTGTCCACGAGCGAGCAGAACGCCAGCGTGCATCGCCATGTATGGCACCGCGACCAGACCGACGAAGCCCAGCTCAAGCGCCTGCTGGAAGACCACAACCGCTGGACGGGCAGCAAACGTGCGCGTGAACTGCTCGACAACTGGGCCGT
>JAGOEY010000319.1 GCA_017997515.1 Burkholderiaceae bacterium
GACGACGCCAACCGCTTCTTCGCCCAGTTGCCCGGTGCCCGCCGCGTGTACGTGGCGGGTGACTTTCAGCACGGCGTTTACCCCTACAGCGACGCCTGCGTCGACCCGAAGGTAACGGCCCACCTGCTGGGTGAAACGCCTGCGCAGCGCGAAACCACCTGCCAAGGCAAGCCGCTGGAGGGAGAAGAGCCAGCCGCAGGCGCCGTGTCCGAAGCCAAGGCAGCGGACAGCACACCCCCGGTTTACAAGAACCCTGAGAAGGCGCGCGCGCTCATCGACCAATTCAAGCGGGGCCTTGTACCGCACTGATTGATTGTTTGTTTGTCTTTACAGCCCCAAGGAAAACCATGCACAACCTCTCACGCCGCCAAATGCTTGGCACCGCTGCCGCCCTGCTCGCCGGAGGCCTCGCCGCCTGCGGGGGCAGCGACCCCGACACCAGCGCGCCAGTACGGACCACGCTGCTCGTTTACCTCTTGGGTGCTGACCTGGAGAGTGGCAGCAACGCGGGCACCAACAACCTGCTGGAGATGCTGGCCGCGAAGGGCTCACCCCTCACTCGCATCGTCATCACCACGGGGGGCGCCGACAAGGTTGACCCGGCCGGTCTCGTCACCAGTTGGAAAACCGTCAAGCGCTTCGAGCTGGCGGAAGGCAAACTTCAGGAACTGGCCGACCTTGGTGCGCAGAACATGAATTCAGGCAGCACGTTGCAAGACTTTGTGACGTGGGGCGTGCGCACCTATCCAGCTGACCGCACGATGCTGATGATGTGGGACCACGGCGGCGGTTACCACGGCTTTGGCGGCGACGAAAACTTCCCTGACGGTGTGCCCATGATGAGCATGCACGCCATGGCGGCAGCGCTGCAAGCTGCCAAGACTGCCACGGGGGTCACTTTCGACTACATCGGCTTCGACGCGTGTCTGATGGCCACGCTGGAGGTTGCCAAGATACTCCAGCCCTACGCCCGTTACCTGGGCGCATCGCAGGAGCTGGAGCCCGGCCCGGGCTGGGACTGGACGACCGTGGTCGAGGCCGCATCCCGCCAGCCCGCATCCAGCATTCCGGAATTCGGCCGAGCGGCAGCCATCGCCTACTACGATAAGCAGATGCGCAGCGGCACCGGCGGCAGCTTGGTGTTTTCTTCGTCAGAACACGTCACCTTCAGCATCGTCGATCTGGCGCGCATCCCTGCCCTGCTGGAGCAGCTGGACCAATGGGCCCGTGCGGTGCACGCCTACCACGACAGCGCTCCCAAGCAGGCCAAGACAGGCAGCGCAGGCATCTTCTGGCCGCCCATGTTCACATCCCCCCGCCAACTGACCAAGGGTGTCAGTACCGCCACAGCCGCTGCTACCAGCGCGGTGGATGACACCGTGGAGCGCTGGAAACAAGTCGCCATGGCACGTCTGAGCACGCTGGCCTTTGGGGAAAGTCCGAGCGCGAAGGACGCCCTCGACCTGGTCGACCTGGGGCAGTTTGCCGCGCTGCTATCCGAGCAGGGTATTGCCACCGGCCCCCAAGCCGCCTTGCAGAAGGCGTTGCAAGATGCTGTTCTGTTCAACATCACCGGCTCCCAGGCCCGCAACGCCAACGGCCTGAGCATTTGCTTCCCCCTGGGCCAGCGACCCGCACAGCAGCGCGCCATATATGACACATTCAACATGCCCGCCGGGTACACGGGGTTGGTGGACCGCCATACGCAACAAGCGCGGCAAATGCCTTCAGTCATCTACGTAGCGCCGCTGCAAGCCGATGATGACGTAATCAAAGGCGAAGTCGCCTCCCGGTACGGTGTGCAGCTGGCCGATCTGATGCAGGTGGAGGCCGTGAATGGCAACGTGGTCAAAGTCACGGGCACCACGCCCCTTTTCTCTGGTGAGAGCGAGCTCGGCATGGGCTACGGCACGCTCTATTTCAGTACGGAGGAGTGGTTCCAACTCGAAGGGCAGACCCTGCTGCTCTATACGCTGAGCTTGCAAATGCGGGAAGACGGTCGCCTTGGATCAGTGATGCTCGGAGCGCCTGTGCGCGTGCAAAGCCGCACAGGTAACAGTGCATCGCGCATCGTGCTGCTGCTGATCCGATGTGAGCGTGACCCGAACACCAAAGAACTGAAGGGCCACCTGATTGGCGCGCGTGACATCGACCTGAACGACACCGACGAACCTTCCGACCGTGTGGACTATCAACTCTATGCAGGAGACACGGTAGAGCCCGTGCACCTTCAGTACGATGTGCAGACCCAGGAACCTGTGCGGGATCCCGACGGCAACCTTGCCATCACCTTCGGCAGGCCCATCACCTTGACGCCGGATAGTGCCGTACGCCCTCAGCCGTTGGCCGCTGGCACGCACACGTTGATCCTGAGCGTGACCGACTTGGCCGACGAGGTGAGCTTCTCGCCGACTCTGACCGTCACCGCGGCGTAGTGGACCGGTAAATTGATCGGTCTAGGGATTGTGGCCGGTGCTACGGCTGAACAAGCCGTAGCCACGCAAGAT
>JAGOEY010000320.1 GCA_017997515.1 Burkholderiaceae bacterium
GCGTAAACAGGTACAGCGTGCCCAAAACGACGGGGTAATCACGCCGAATCACACTCTCGTAGCTCAGCAAGCCCAGCCCATCCAGCGAGAAAAGTGTCTCGATCAGCAGCGAGCCTGCAAAAAACGCGCCGATAAACGCTGCCGGAAAGCCGGTGATGATGGGAATGAGCGCGTTGCGGAACACATGTGTCCACAGCACCTGGCGCTGCGATAAGCCTTTGGCACGGGCGGTCAGCACGTACTGTTTGCGGATTTCTTCGAGGAACGCGTTTTTGGTCAGCATGGCCGTCACCGCAAAACTGCCCAGCACCATGGCGGTGACGGGCAGTGTGATGTGCCAGAGGTAGTCCACGATGCGTGCACCCCAGCCCAGTTCTTCCCAGTTGCTGGACGTGAGGCCGCGCAGCGGAAACCACTGCAATTGCCCGCCAAAAATGACCAGCAGCGCCACCCCCAGCACAAAGCCCGGAATGGCATAACCGACCAGCACCAGCAGCGTGGTCACCAGATCGAACCGCGAACCGGCCCGCACGGCCTTGGCCACACCCAGCGGCACGGCGATGAGGTAGCTGATGAAAAAAGTCCACAGGCCCAGGCTGATGGACACCGGCAGCTTTTCCCAGATCAGCGTGGACACGGCCTTGTTCTGGAAGAAGCTGGTGCCCAAGTCAAACCGCGCAAACTGGCCCAGCATCTGGAAGAAGCGTTCATGCGCGGGCTTGTCAAAGCCGTACAAAGCCTTGATCTGCGCAATCCGCTGCGGGTCCACGCCCTGCCCGCCCCGGTACCCCACACCGCCTTCTGCGCCCATGCCAGCACCGGCCTTGGCCTCGGCCAGGTACTGCTCCACCGGGCCGCCGGGCACAAACTGCACGACCACAAAGGTCAGCAGCAGCACGCCGAACAGCGTGGGCACCATCAGCAGCAGGCGTTTGAGGATGTAGACCAGCATCAGGTGTTGTCCGATCTCATTTGCTCCACCAGGTGTCGATGGCCCAGTTTTCACCTTGGGCGTAAGGAGGCATTCCACCCGCAGGCATGGCCAGCCGCTGGGCGTTGTAAGCCATGCGGTGGGTGCCCGCCGTCCACTGGGGAATCAAATAATGGCTGTGGCTGATGACCCGCTCCAGCGCGCGGCAGGCGGGCAGCAGTTCGGCCTTGGTGGTGGCGGTGGTCATCTGGGTGATAAGCGCGTCCACCGCCGGGCTGCTGACGCCGGGGTAGTTGCCGGAGTTGGGCGTGGTGGCGGCCTTGCTGCCAAACATGTCGGCGTATTCCTGGCCCGGGTTGTTGGTGCCCTGGTAGGCCAGCGAAATCATGTCGAAATCAAAGTTGTCCAGCCGCTGCTGGTACAGCGCGAAGTCGGCCGTGCGAAAGTTCATTTGCACGCCCAGCTTCTGCAGGTTGCGTATCCACGGCGCGGTGGTGGCCATGCGGCCTTCGCCGCTCTCCAGGTATTCGAGGACAAACGGCTCCCCTTTGGCGTTGCGCAGCGCACCGTCGCGCACTTCCCAGCCCGCGTCCTTCAACAGCGCCTGTGCACGCCGCAGGTTGTCGCGCAGTGTGGTGGCACCGTCGGTGCGCGGCGGCACGGTCATGGGGCCAAACGCGGCAGCGGGAATGTCGTTGCGCCACGGCTCCATTAGCGCCAGCTCTTCGGGGCTGGGCAGTCCGGTGGCCGCGCAGTTGGTGTTGCCAAACAGACCGTTGACCCGCTGGTAGGCGTTGTAGAACAGCTGGCGGTTCATCCACTCGTAGTCCATGGCCAGGCCCAGCGCTTCGCGCACACGCGGGTCCTGAAATTTGTCGCGGCGGGTGTTGAACACGTAGCTTTGAAAGCCCGACGGCAGACGGTGTTTGAACTCGCCTTTGACCAGTTCGCCCGAATCAAACTTCTTGCCCGTCACCCGGCGCGCCCAGTCGCCTGCGGAGAAGAAGCGCATCAGGTCGAACTCCCCTGCTTTCAAGGCTTCAAGTTTGGCTGTGTTGTCTTTGTAGATTTTGACGACCACGCGGTCAAAGTTGTTGCTGCCGCGTTTGACGTTGAGGTCGCGTGCCCAGTAGTTCGGGTCGCGCACATAGGTGATGTCTTTGCCAAACCGCACCGGGCCAATTTTGTAGGGGCCGCTGCCAATGGGGATGTCCATCACCACCTTGTCAAACGGTTTGGCCTTGCCGTTTTCCATGCCCCACTGGCGGCTGAAGATGGGCAGGCCGCCCACAGTCAGCGGCAACTCGCGGTTGGGTTTGTGGAAGCGAAAACGCACTGTGTGGTCGTCCAGCACGTCCACACCCGCCACGTCTTGCAGCACGGTTTTGTACGCGGGGGACGCAAACGGCCCAATGAGGGTGTCGTAGGTGTGTTTTACATCGGCGGCCAGCACCGGGCTGCCGTTGTGAAACCGTGCCTCGGGACGCAGGCGGAAGGTGGCGCTCAGGCCATCGTCGGCCACCACCACGTCTTCGGCCAGCAGGCCGTAGCCCGAGCCGGTTTCGTCCAGCGACCC
>JAGOEY010000321.1 GCA_017997515.1 Burkholderiaceae bacterium
CAGGCGACGCGCCCATCATCCGGATGCTCAACGCACTGCTGACGCAGGCCGCACGCGACGGCGCAAGTGACATCCACATCGAGCCCTACGAGCGCCATTCGAGTGTGCGCTTCCGGGTGGACGGCACCCTGCGCGAGGTCGTGCAGCCCAACCGTGCCTTACACGCCGCCCTGATCTCGCGCCTGAAGATCATGGCCGATCTGGATATTTCGGAAAAACGCCTGCCGCAGGACGGCCGTATCAGCCTGCGTATCGGCACCCGCGCGGTGGACGTGCGCGTGAGCACCCTGCCCAGCGCCCACGGCGAACGCGCCGTGCTGCGGCTGCTGGACAAAAGCGGCGGCACACTGAGCCTCGAATCGGTAGGTATGCAGGGCGACGCCCTGGCCAAACTACAAGGCCTGATCGCCCAGCCGCACGGCATCATCCTGGTGACCGGCCCCACCGGCTCCGGCAAAACCACCACGCTGTACGCCGCGCTGAGCCAGCTGGACGCGCACAGCTCCAACATCATGACGGTGGAAGACCCGATCGAATACGAGCTGCCCGGCGTCGGCCAGACCCAGGTCAACAGCAAGATCGACCTCACCTTTGCCAAGGCCCTGCGCGCCATCCTGCGGCAGGACCCGGACGTGATCATGATTGGCGAAATCCGCGATTTCGAAACCGCCCAGATCGCCATCCAGGCGTCCCTCACCGGCCACTTGGTGCTGGCCACCCTGCACACCAACGACGCGTCCAGCGCAGTGACCCGGTTGACTGACATGGGTGTCGAGCCGTTTCTATTAAGCAGCTCACTGCTCGGCGTGCTGGCCCAGCGCCTGGTGCGCAAGGTCTGCACCACCTGCGCAGGCAAAGGCTGCGACACCTGCGGCCAGACCGGCTACCAGGGCCGCACCGGCGTGTTCGAGCTGCTGGTGACCAACGACGCCATCCGCGCCCAGATCCACAACCGCACCTCCGAAGCCGACATCCGCACCGCCGCGCTGGCCAGTGGCATGACGCTGATGCGCGACGACGGTGAGCGGCTGGTACGGAGCGGTATCACCTCGCGGGAAGAGCTGCTGCGGGTGACGCGGGACTAAACTCCGTAAAATAAGACGAAATTTCGTCGAAAAGGACCACCATGGACGCCCTGCTCTCCCGCCACAGCATCGGTATTTCCGACCTGCGTGAAGCCCCGGCCCGGGCTTTTGAGCAGGCGGGGGACGAGGCCATCGTGGTGCTGAACCACAACCGCCCGGCAGGCTACATCGTCTCCAACCGCTTGATGGCGCACATCCTTGACCAACTGGCCGACCGCGCCATCACCGACAAAGCCCGCACCCGCAGCACCAGCCTGCAGACCGCCCGCAAAATCAGCGTTGATGACCTTTGATCTTGCCATCCACCCCGATGCAGAGCAGGAGTGGGCGCGGCTGGATGAAAGCGTCAAACGCCGCTTTAAGCAAAAGCTGCTCAAAGATCGGCTGCAGCAGCCCCGCGTTGCCAAAGATGCGCTGCACGGCCTGCCCAACTTTTACAAAATCAAAATCACCACTCCGCAGTTCAGGCTGGCCTACCACGTGAATGACGCAGAAAACCTGCTCACTATCGTCGCCATCAGCAGCCGCGATGATGTGTATCTTCTGCTGCAAAGTCGGCAAAGTTAAGCGTATGCCTACCACCTCACACACCCAACCAATCAGTCACGTAAAAACCTGCGACTTGCAAGATCCGCAAACCCTGGCTTTGCTCCAAATTCTGGCTTTGGGCGACCAGCAAATTGCGCAGGGCCGCACGGTGTCTGTAGCACAAGCAGCGAACGACCTGCGCAGTCTGTTGGCCCGGCGCATTCTGCAAAGTTAGCCCATGCCCGCCTATTCCTTTGAAGCCCTCGACGCCAACGGCCAGACCCGCAAGGGCGTGATCGACGCTGACACCGCCAAGGCTGCACGCGGCCTGCTGCGGGCGCAGGCGCTGGTGCCGCTGGCGGTTGAATCCGTGTCGGGCAGCGTGGCGGCCGATGGCACCCAAGCGGCCACAGGTTTTGGCCGCCAGGTGCTGTGGGCGCGGCCCGTGTTCAACACCACCGGACTGGCCATCTGGACGCGGCAGATTGCCGGACTGGTGGCCGCAGGTTTGCCGCTGGAGCGCGCGCTGACCGCGCTGGCCGACGAAGCAGAGGATGAAAAACAGCGCAACCTTGTGGCCGCGCTGCGTGCGGAGGTGAACGCCGGGTCATCCTTTGCCAAGGCGTTGGCCCAGCACCCGCGTGAGTTCTCCGAAATTTACTGCGCAGTAATTGGCGCAGGAGAACAAAGCGGCAGCCTGGGGCTCGTGCTGGAGCGGCTGGCCGACGACCTGGAAGAACGCCAGGCACTCAAAGCCAAACTGGTCGGTGCGGCGCTGTACCCGGCCATCGTCACGCTGGTGGCGATTGCCATCGTGCTGTTTCTGGTGAGCTACGTGGTACCGCAGGTGGCCGCCGTGTTTGCGGGCACCAAACGCACCCTGCCCTTCCT
>JAGOEY010000322.1 GCA_017997515.1 Burkholderiaceae bacterium
CGCTGCATTGGCGGCCCACACCTGTGTGGCAGGCAGCGCGACCACACCCATGGCAGCGACCATGGCCAGGCGGCGGTTGGGGTGGGAGGGTGCAACAGGCGTCAAGGCGGATGGCATGGCGGTAAGTGGAGAATAAAATGAGGCTCTAGCGCCCATTCTACGTACGCAGATAGCTATCAAATCAGGAGTTTTTTACTGAGAGCTCAGCCCACCATCCGGGGCATCACATCGGTGTGGCCCGGGCGGCGGTGCCAGAACGCCATCACCGCGTGGCCCACGATACAGGCCAGCAGCACCCAGCCCATCTCGCCGTGTAACAGGCCACCCAGCTCCACCATCCAGTCGATCTTGTCGTCTTCGCGCGCACCGATCAGCGGCACACCCAACGGCGCAAAGGCCCGGCCTGAGCCGTACTGCCGCAGCAGCCCGATGAAGGGCACGGCCACCATCAGCGCATACAGCGCCAGATGCCCCAGGTGGGCGGCCAGGTTGATGTGTGTCGGGCGCTGGCGGGCATGCAAAAGCGCCCAGGCCGCGCGCAGCACCACCAGCAGCATCAGCAGCGCGCCCGTGGGCCGGTGCAGGGGCCACAAAAAGCTGTCGAGCGCCGAGTCCTTGGCAAAGTAACGCGCCAGCGCGGCGGAGAAAATCACCACAAACAGCAGCGCCATACCCCAGTGGAAGATGCGGCTGATGCTGCCGTACCGCGTGGCGGAGTCCGGTACGGGCCAGGACGTGGATGCGGGGAGTGGGGTGGTTTGCATGGTTTCTTTTCTTTGATGGGTGTAAACCCTTGGTTGATGCGGCGGCAAGCGCAAAGTTCAGATGGAAAACATGGATTCCAAGCCGCCAGAAACAGCACTGGGTTCAGCCCCGTGCGCTGGGGCAGTGGGGCGCAAGAGAGGATTATGGCCGCTATAAAATCTGCCCTCACCGCCCATTTTGCAGGCGCTATGTGCTCTTTTTTCGATAGCGAGTTTGGCGCAACAGCCTGGCATCCGTCCCTCCACCCAGAAAGTTTCTTGTGATCACCATCCAGCTTGATATCGCCCACACCGTGGGTATTGCCGCCGTGTTGCTGGTGGTGGGAGAGTTCATCAAAAAACGCGTGGGCCTGTTGTCGCGCTACTTCATCCCTGGCCCCATCATCGGTGGCGTGTTGTTCTCACTGATCGCCCTGGTGGGTTACCAGACCGGCAGTTTCGAGCTGGTGTTTTATGACACTTTGCGTGCGTTTTTGCTGCTGGTGTTTTTTACCACCATCGGTTTTTCAGCGAGCTTCGAGCTGCTGAAAAAAGGCGGTGTGGGTGTGGCCTTGTTTCTGGCGGCTGCGGTGGGGCTGGTGCTGCTGCAAAACGCGGTGGGTGCTGCGCTGGCCAGCCTGCTGGGGGTGCACCCCCTGATCGGGCTGGCGGCGGGCTCCATCGCTTTGACGGGCGGGCATGGCACCGCTGCGGCGTTTGGCCCGCTGCTGGAGCAGGCGGGTGCCGTGGGCGCGCTGCCCGCGGCCATTGCGGCGGCCACCTACGGCTTGGTGGCCGGTTGTGTGGTCGGCGGGCCTGTGGGCACCCTGCTGATGCGCCGCCACGGCCTGCACGGCCCCCACGCTGCCATGGCCAGCACCCCGGCCCGTGCCACCCCGGTGGGGTCGCCTGGTACGGCGGAACCGCAGACTGACACCCACGGCGTGCCCATGGCGATGTACGCCACCATCCTGATCTGTGTCGCCATTGGTGCGGGCACGCTGCTGGTGGACTGGCTCAAGATGGTGGGTATCACCTTGCCCGCCTACCTGGGCCCGATGCTGGTGGCCGCGGTGCTGCGTAATGTGATCGACTGGCGCAATGGCCATCTGCCAATGCCCCAGTTCGAGGTGGTGGGCCAGGTGTCGTTGGCCTTCTTCCTGGCCATGGCCCTGATGTCGATGAAGCTCTGGGAGCTGGCCCAGGTGGCCGGGCCGTTGCTGGTGATCCTGGTGGTGCAGACGGCGCTGATGTGTGCCTATGCCTACTGCGTCACCTTCCGTGTCATGGGGCGCGACTACGACGCTGCCGTGATTGCCGCCGGGCACTGTGGTTTTGGCATGGGCGCCACACCCAACGCCATGGCCAACATGCAGGCGTTCACCAGCGCCAACGGGCCGTCGCTCAAGGCTTTCTTCGTGATCCCGCTGGTGGGCTCGCTGTTCATCGACTTCTTCAACGCGGTCATCATCACCGGGTTCATGAACTACCTGAAGTAGGCCAGGTAGCCAGGGTGTGCTGCGGTGTTTTTACGCTGCCCGCGCCCACACCAGCAGCAGGTTGTTGGCCGGCATCGCGTGCCGAGCCGCCAGCCGCAGCCCGGCATCCGCTGCGACCTGCTCCACGTCTTCACGCCGCCGAATGCCCCAGGCCGGGTTGCGCGTGCGCAGGCTCTGGTCAAACGCCAGGTTGCCGGGTGCGGTGGGCACATCGGCCTCCAGGTAAGGCCCGTAGGTCACCAGCACCCCGTCCGCCGCCA
>JAGOEY010000323.1 GCA_017997515.1 Burkholderiaceae bacterium
GTAGCGGAGTTCAGCGTGCGTAGGTAACGCCGCCGTCCACCACCAGCGTCGAGCCCACCACATAGTCGCCAGCGCGTGACGCCAGGTAGATCGCCGCACCCGCCATGTCTTCGGGTGTGCCGATACGCCCCGCCGGGATACGCGCCTTGACCTCGTCGCCGTGGTCACGGGCGTCCTTGTTCATGTCGGACGCAAACGCGCCGGGCGCAATGGCGCTGACGGCGATGCGGTCTTGCGCCAGCCGCAGGGCCATCCGTTTGGTCAGGTGGATCAGGCCACTTTTGCTGGCGGCGTAAGAATAGGTTTCCTGCGGGTTGACCGACACGCCGTCGATGGACGCGATGTTGATCACCTTGGCCAGGTGGTCGGTGGCGGCAGCGGTGAGCATCGGGGCCAGCGCCTGGGTCAGGAAGAACGGGGTTTTGAGGTTCAAATCCACCACCTTGTCCCAGCCACTTTCGGGAAACTCGTCAAAAGGCGCGCCCCAAGCGGCACCTGCGTTGTTGACCAGGATGTCCAGGGTTTTTTCATGCTGGCTGTAGGCGGCTACCAAGGCTGCGATGCCTGCGGGCGTGGACACGTCGGCGGGCAGTGAAATGCAGGTGCCAAACTGGGACAACTCAGCCGCCGTCTGGTCACACGCAGCGGCCTTGCGGGCGGAGATGTAGACCCGTGCGCCCTGGGCCAGGAAACCTTCGGCGATCATGCGGCCAATGCCGCGTGAGCCGCCGGTGATGAGGGCGCTGCGGCCTTTGAGCGAGAAAAGATCGGTGGTGTTCACGGGAAAAGTCTCCTTCTTGATGAATTCCGCAGCCTACCTTTTCGACCTGCGGGGCGCGGTCACGTTAGAGTCACCCATGCACAATTTTTGGCCCTCCTGCGGCTTTGCCCAACTCCAGCGCAACGAACGGGCTTGGCTGGTTCCGACCGACGACTATTTGCGGCTGTTTCTGGCCCGGCCCGAGCTGGCGCTGGTCGAAGAGTCCTGCCCCACTGAGCATGCCCTGCACGGCGCGTTGCAGGCCAACCCCCGGTGTGGGGTGACCCCACACACACTGGAGTCGCTGCAGGACGCCGATGTGCGCAGCAACTATGTGCTGTTCCTGCGCCTGCGGGACGGGCTGCTGGCTGCGGGCACGCTGGAGGCGTATTACCTGGGCCTGCTGCGCAGCGGGCGTATCGACATACCGCCGCTGTTTGTGGACCTGCTGGTGCAGGCCATCGTGCGCGGCATGCTGGACGCCGCCACCGACCCGCTGCAGCTGCGGGCGGCGGAGCTGCTGTTCCGCAGCCAGCGGGTGTCACTCACACAAGGCCGGGTGCTGGCGGCCGACCGGGAGGCGGTGGATTTGCAGTCCGACACCGGCGGCCTGGGCGACATGGGCCGGTTTTTGCGCGAGGCCAACGCCCCGCTGGGTGTGGCGCAGATGGAGGTGCTGACGGACGACAACGCGCCGCGTTACTGGCTGGCGGCCAGCACACCGGGCACCTCGTCGCTGTTTGTGCTGGACCTGACCCATGAAGTGACACAAGAGCTCAGCCACGGGCTGACCTTCACCATGGTGCGCAGCCGCTCCGGCCTGAAGGCGCTGGCCCAGGTGCTGGCCCTGTGGGTGGCCCATTTTCTGGGCGTGGAAGTGAAGATCCAGCCGGTGCCGAAAATCGACGACCCGGCCTGGCGCTGGCATGTGGGGCTGGACGTGGAGTCCACAGGCCTGCTGAATGCGTTGTACGAAGGGCAGCCAGTGGCAGCCGAGCGTTTGCAGCAGCTCATCAGCCTGTTCCGGCTCGACTTTGCCAACCCGCAGGAGATGCGTGCGGATGTGGCGGGTAAACCGGTGTACCTGGGGCTGGCGATGGACGGTGAGCAGGTGCTGCGGCTCAAACCACAAAACCTGCTGCTCAACCTGCCGTTGGCTGCAGCGATGTAGTCTTTTCAGACGATCTTCAAGCCTTGGATGGCCGGGTCGCCCGGTGGGTAGTGCAGGTCGAGTTGGGCCAGCAGGTCGCGCAGCACGGTGGCAATCATCAAATTGCGGTGGGTTTTGGAGTCGGCCGGCACGATGGTCCATGGCGCAACATCGGTGTGCGTGGCGGCCAGCAGGGCTTCGTAGGCCTGCTGGTATTCCTTCCACTGTGTGCGCACCTCGACGTCCCCCATGCTGAACTTCCAGTGTTTGGTCGGGTCGTCCACCCGCTCCTGCAAACGTTTGCGCTGCTCGTCAAAGCTGATGTGCAGCATAAATTTGACGATGATGGTGCCGGTTTCCGTCAACATGCGCTCAAAGTCGTTGATCTGCGCGTAACGCTGCGCGGTTTGCTCTGGCGTGATCCACTGGTTCACCACCGGCACCAGCACATCTTCATAGTGGCTGCGGTTGAAGATCATCCACTCGCCTGCACCCGGCATGGCTTTGTGGATGCGCCAAAGGTAGTCGTGGGCGCGCTCTTCCTCGGTCGGCGCTTTCCAGCCGATGGTGTGTACGCCCAGCGGGCTGGT
>JAGOEY010000073.1:0-1678 GCA_017997515.1 Burkholderiaceae bacterium
CTGCGGTTCACCAGGTAAATCCCCGCCAGCACCAGCGCCATCCCCATCGCATGAAAGCGGTACAGCGGCTCATTCAGCAGGAGCCAGGCCAGGCCTGCGGCATACAGCGGCCCCAGATAGATCACAACTCCCACCCGCGCCGCACCCAGCTCGCGTTGCATGACCGAATACGCCAGGTACGCGGCAAAACCTGGCAACACGGCCGCCAGCAGCGCGAGGGTGAAGCCCTGCAGCGACAGCACTGGTTGGGTGGCGCTTGCAACTTCCCACACCGTGAACGGCAGCAGCACCAGCACACCTGCCGCACTGATGGCTGCCAGCCGCGCCATGGGTGACAAGGGGCTGGACCAGCGCCGCAGCAGCACCGAATAGAGCGTCCAGGACACGGTGGCACCCAGGATCCACGCGTCACCGGCCACTAGGTTGACCCCGGCCAATGAGGTCCATTGGCCTTTCAGAATCACATGCACTACCCCGGCCAGCGCCAGGGCAACACCCAGGGCCTGCAGCCGGTCAAAACGTTCTTTGAGCCACAGTGCTGACACCACGGCAATCAGTACGGGTGACAAGGCGTAGATCAGCGCAATGTTGATGGCGGCCGTGGTTCTTCCGCCGATGTACACCCACGCGCCGCAGATCCACATGCCCAGGGCACCCAGCAGCAGGTAACGCGCCCACTCGGTTGTGATGTGTTTGCGGTGCTGCACCAGCTCACGCCAGCTGGGCACCGCGAACAGCAGACCCGCCATCAGCCAGCGCAAAAGCGCCAGCAGGTGCGGCTCGATGACGCCCGGTGCGCTGCGGGCCACCAGGTAGTTCACGCCCCAGAATGCGGGCGTGATGAAGATCAGGGCGACGGCCAGTTGTTGGCGGGAGGTGAGGGGCATGGATAGGCGGGGCGGGGCTGTCAGCAGGCGTTGTGGAGTGTGCCCCAGGGCTTAGAACACGTTCTTACACGCTGCGAAATAGACTTTATTGTTGCCCGGGCAGCCATGTTGCCAGCAACATCCGGGAAAATGCCCCTTTCTTTTTGCCCCTGCTACTGAGATTCATGTCCATGACCGAAAACACTTCTTCCGCCCCCGCCTTGCCCGACCGCCTGTCCGTCAACCCCCGCAGCCCCCACCATGTGGCGGCCGTGTTTGAACACGACATTGGCATCCGCTTCAACGCGAAAGAACGTTTTGATGTGGAGGAGTACTGCATCAGTGAAGGCTGGGTCAAGGTTCCCGCTGGCAAAACATTGGACCGCAAAGGCCAGCCGCTGCTGATCACACTGAAGGGCACGGTAGAGGTTTTCTACAAATAGCCTGCAGTGTGGCCCGGTACAAAACAACACCGTGTTTTGGGGGGGTGGTGCACTCTCTTGTAGGACGCTGGCGCATAGCCCTGTGGGCCAGGTCTGAAACAGCCAAATCGACTGTATTCGCAGCCCGATCGGCCTTATGGTGAACACCTCGGCTTTTGCGGGCCAGGGCGTTGTCCCATACATCCCGCCGAAAGCACTTCTTAACTGTTTCTAAAAAGGTGAAATCATGAACACACAATGGACAAAACCAGTGGTGGCTGTGGCAATGGTGATGGGTTTGGCTGCTTGCTCTGGCATGTCAACCCAGGACAAAAACACCGCCATTGGCGCGGGTGTGGGTGCGGTGGGTGGTGCGGTACTGACCGGCGG
>JAGOEY010000073.1:1778-7969 GCA_017997515.1 Burkholderiaceae bacterium
CGCAGCTTCTTGAACAGGATGGACATCCGTTCGCTGAAGATTTCTTCCTGGGCTTTTAAGGGGGCTGGAAAACTGATCGGCCCCACCTGGCGGCAGGCGATGGAGGCTTCGGCTTTGTCTTCGGCCAGGCCCAGCGCACCCGAGATGCCGCCGGTTTTGGCCCGCGACACATAACAGGTGACACCTTGCACGCGCGGGTCGTCGTAAGCCTCCACCACGATCTTGTGGTCAGGGCCGATGAACTTGAAGACGGTATCCACTTCGCCCACAGTTTCAGCGTGTGCAAATGCCGTGAGTGTGCACGCCAAGGCAATGCTGAGTGTTCTGTAATACATGGTGGTCCTTTCTGATGCAAGCGTAGTGGCTCTGTGCCCCATTGTGTCGCCCGGATAATAGGGCGCATGAAAAAGGAGCAGCTGTGGCGGAAGATGGGGATGTAAACGGCGAACAACAGTCCACGTGGACGGTGTCCCTCGTCGCGCAAGGATGGTCTTTTGCTGCCAGTGCAACGCAGTCCATCCTGCACAGTGCGGAGGATGCGGGAATAGAGCTTCCCAGTTCCTGCCGCAACGGCACCTGCCGCACTTGTATCTGCTTGGCGCGCAGTGGATCGGTGCGCTACCTGATTGCGTGGCCGGGCCTGAGCGTGGATGAAAAAGAGGAGGGCTGGATACTGCCGTGTGTGGCCCACCCCACCTCGGATGTGGTGCTGCAGGTGCCCTACGCCGTGGCGGTGTAGGGATTCACCCGAAGGTCACCCTCAGGCGCTGACGCTGCCCTGGCTGATGCGGCTGGCCAGATGGGCCAGCGCTTCTTCCACCTGGTCCACCAGCACCAGGCACAGGTCGCCGGGTTCCAGCCGCTCCAGTGCCGCGTCGATGGCCAGGAACTCACCCCGGATTTCATCGATGCGCCGCGTGCGGGAGGCATTGGCCAGGCCTTCACGCAGCAAGGCCATCACTTCACCGTCACCGCGCCCACGCTGGGCCGCATCTTGGTAAAGGATCACGTCGTCGAAGGCATCTCCCAGAATGACGGTCTGGTCGCGGATGTCGCTGTCGCGCCGGTCACCTGCGCCGCTGATGACCACCGAGCGGCGTTGGGCGGGCATGGCGTTCACGGCGGCCACCAGGGCGCGCATGGCATCAGGGTTGTGGCCGTAGTCGGCAATCACGGTGGCACCGCGGTAGTCCATCACGTTGAAACGGCCCGGTGCGTTGTCGGCATCGTTGACAAAACTGGCCAGGCCGCGGCGGATGGTGTCCCAGTGCAGGCCAACGCCCCACGCAGCCGCAATGGATGCCATGGCGTTTTCCACCTGGAACCCGATGGTGCCATTACGCGTGATGGGGATGTCACGCAGGGGCATACGTTCACGCCATGAGCCTTCCGCCGCAACGATGGCGTCACCGTCCACATACACGGTGCGTTTGCCCTGGGCGCGGTGGGTGGCCATCAGCGGGTGGTTGCGGTCGGCGGCAAAGAAGATCACGTTGCCGGGGCAACTGGCGGCCATGCCCGCAACAATCGGGTCGGCGGCATTCAGTGCCGCGTAGCCGGTGGTGGCGACGTTTTGCACGATGACACGTTTGAGCACCGCCAGGTCTTCGACCGTGGTGATGTAGTTCAGACCCAGATGGTCACCCGAGCCGACGTTGGTCACCACGGCCACCTGGCAGCGGTCAAAGCCCAGGCCTTCACGCAGCACACCACCCCGCGCGGTTTCAAACACAGCGGCATCCACATCGGGGTGCAGCAACACATTCCGCGCACTGCGCGGGCCGCTGCAGTCGCCGCTGTCGATCTGGCGGCCATTGACGTACACGCCATCGGTATTGGTCATGCCCACCCGCAGTCCACAGGCCGCAAACAGGTGGCCAATAAGGCGTGCCGTGGTGGTTTTGCCGTTGGTGCCGGTGACGGCCACCACGGGGATGCGGCCATCGTCGCCGTGGCTGAACAGCTCGTCCACCATGGCTTCCCCCACGGGGCGGCCTTTACCGTACGACGGCGAGATGTGCATACGCAAGCCGGGCGCGGCATTCACTTCCACAATGCCGCCGTGTTGTTCTTCGAGGGGTTGCAGCACCGTCTCGCAGACCACGTCCACGCCACAGATGTGCAGGCCCACCATACGGGCTGCCGCAATGGCGCTGCCCGCCACGTCGGGGTGTACGTCGTCCGTCACGTCGGTGGCAGTGCCGCCGGTGCTCAGGTTGGCGTTGTTGCGCAGCACCACACGTTGTCCCACGGGCGGGATGGAGTCGGGTGTCAGGTCCAGCGTGGCCAGGCGGGCGACGGCAATGTCGTCCAGCCGGATTTTGGTCAGGGAAGTGGCATGGCCCTCACCACGGCGGGGATCGGTGTTGACCTGGTCTACCAGTTCACGCACGGTGTGTTCACCCGTGCCAATCACGTGGGGCGGGTCGCGCCGCGCCGCAGCCACCAGGCGGTCGCCGACCACCAGCAAGCGGAAGTCGTGGCCCGGCAAATAACGCTCCACCATCACTTCGCCATATTCGGCGGCGGCTTTGTAGCCCAGTTCCAGATGGGCCTGGGTGGCGATGTTGACGGTGACCCCTTTGCCCTGGTTGCCGTCCTGGGGTTTCACCACCACCGGCAAACCGATTTCGTTGGCGGCACGCCAGGCATCTTGCACATCCACCACCGGGCGGCCAAACGGCACGGGCACACCGGCAGCATGCAGAAGTTTTTTGGTCAGGTCTTTGTCCTGCGCAATGGACTCGGCCACTGCACTGGTCGAGTCCAGTTCAGCGGCCTGGATACGGCGCTGGCGTGAACCCCAGCCAAATTGCACCAGGCTACCCTGCGTCAGGCGCCGCCAGGGGATGTTGCGTGCAGCGGCGGCTTCGACAATGGCGCCGGTGCTGGGGCCCAGGCGCTCACTCTCATCGGTGTCGCGCAGCTGGTCGATGGCTGCCGTGATGTCAAAAGCTGTGTCGTCCTGCGCGGCTTGCACCAGCGACTGCGCCAACGCAAAGGCCTGGCGGCCTACCTCTTCTTCGCTGTATTCCACAACCACCTGGTACACCCCCGGGTCCATCGTGGCGGAGAGACGGCTGAACGTCACCGGGCAACCGGCCTGCGCCTGCATGGCAAGGGCTGCCTTTTTCAGGATATGGGCGAGGGTCAGCGGGCTGCTTGGGCCACCCGGGTGCAGCTCACCAATGGCGGGGAACCGGGCCCGCAGGCGCTGCTCGAACCCCGGCAGGTTGTCGATTGAGCGTTCGTGCTCGGCACATGCCACGATCGCTTCAATCGCGGTATGGCGGCTCCAGAGGTTGGGCCCGCGCAAGGCCCGGATGCGAGAAACTTCCATCACCTGGTCTTTCTGGTATCTCACCGCAGACTGGTTGCGGTGGTTTTTGTGGTTGTTCAGTGTGCCCGTGCTTTGCTGCCAGCCGTCCGTGCGGACTGGATTTCGGCGTCGAAGGTTTCGATGCCTGCGACGATGAGGTCGGGCGAAATGTCCATGGCCCAAGCCGCTGCAATGGCCGCCAGCAGGGTTTCTTCGTTGTGGACCACGTTGGAGCCATGGCGTGACGCAATACGCGCCACGTCGGTCAGCACCACTTCGGTGTGGCCCGTGGCCAGCACGATGCGGCCTTTGCGGATGTAAGCCGCCTGGCCATTCTGTGCACAGTGGGCCACGATGGTGGGCAGCTCCGGGTCGCGGCCATAGAGGATGACGCTGCCATCACACAGCGGGGCCAAACCAGCCACACGTTCGTCTTCTGCGTTGAGCACGGCCACGCCGTCGGGCAGCACCACATCCACCTGCGTGCGCAGCACCCGCAGCATTTGTTCGGTCTCAAAAATGTCGAATTCTGCGAGTGTGTCGGCACCTTCCAGGTCGGTCACGACACCCACCTGGCAGCGGTCATAGGCCAGGCCATCGCGCAGGATGGTGGCGGCGCTGTTTTCCAGCACGGCGGCTTGTACTCCCTGGTTCACCATCAGGCGGTGTGCGGCAGCCCACTGGGTGCTGTCGCCGGACTCGATGCAGCGCCGGTTCAGGAACAAGCCGTCACGGCAGGCCAGGCCCACGTCGCGACCGTTCAGGTGCAGCAGCCAGGCCACCATACGCGAGATGGTGGCGGTGTTGCGGGTTCCGGCCACACCCACCACCGGAATACGGCCGGGCAGGTCGGACGCACTTTCGGGGAACAAGTGTTCCACGATGGCCTGGCCGACCGGGCGGGGCGCACCCACGCCGGGCTTCAGGTGCATCAGCAGGCCGGGGCCGGCATTCACTTCGACAATGGCACCGCCCTGTTCTTGCAGGGGTTTGGAGATGTCCAGCGCCACCAGGTCAATGCCTGCAATGTCGAGCCCAACCACACGGGCGGCCAATGCCGCGACGTATTCCACCTCGGGGTGAACTTGGTCGGTGCAGTCGATGGCAACGTTGCCGTTGCGCTGGATGATGGCCTCATGGCCCGCAGCCAGCACGGAGCTGGCGGTCAGGCCCTGGCGGCGCAACTCCAGCTGGACAGCGGTGTGCTCAATGTCAATCAGGTCGAGCGGGAATTCTTCTTCCGGGCCGCGCCGTGGATCGGTGTTGAGCTGGCGCGCGACCAGTGTGTCCACGGTGGACTGGCCATCACCGGTGATGGCCACCACTTCACCCCGTGCTGCCGCCACCACACGGCCCCCCACCACCAGCAGGCGGTGTTCGTTGCCACGGATGAAGCGCTCCACCAGCACTTCGCTGCCTTCGGGCTCGGCCAGCAGGTAGGCGGCTTCGATGTCTTCTTGTGTTTTCAGGTCCAGCGTGACCCCCCGGCCATGGTTGGCGTCGGACGGTTTCACCACCACCGGCAGGCCCACGTCCTGCGCGGCCTCCCAGGCGGCTGCGGGGCTGTCCACCACCTGGCCTTCGGGTACCGGCACGCCGCAGGACTGGAGCAGGCTTTTGGTCAGGTCCTTGTCACCGGCAATACCTTCGGCGATGGCGCTGGTCATGTCGCTCTCGGCCGTCCAGATGCGGCGCTGGCTGGCACCGTAGCCCAGTTGCACCAGGTTGCCATCGTTCAGGCGGATGTGGGGGATACGCCGGTCGGTGGCGGCATCCACGATACAGGCGGTGCTGGGGCCGAGGTAGCCGTCTTCCACCTGCTGGCGCACCGCCGCCACGGCGGTGTCCACACTGAAAGCTTCGTCGCGGATGGCCGCCATGATCAGCTTGTGGCCCTGCGCCAGCGCCACACGGGCCACCTGCTCATCACGGGCGCGGAACACCATGCGGTACACCCCGGTGACGGAGGTGCTGCGCGTCTGGCCAAACCCGGTAGGCATACCCGCCAGGTTCAGCAATTCGATCACGATGTGCTCCAGCACATGGCCTGCCCAGGTGCCTTCGGTCAGGCGCTGCAGAAAGCCGCCGCGTTCGCCCACACCACAGTGGTGTTCGATCAGGGCGGGCAACCAAGCCGTCAAGCGGTCGTTGAAGCCGGGCAGCAGGTTGGACGGGTAGTTTTCGAATTCACCCAGGTCGAGCCAGACCTCCAGCACCGGGCGGTAGGTCCAGATGTTGGGCCCCCGCAGGTAGTTGATACGCAGCAGCTTGATGTCGTCCAAATTTTTCATGGTCCACTGGGGGTCGGTAGGGGGCGTCCGGCTGGGCGCATTGTGCAATTGTGCCTCCGGAACCGGGCTTGCTCCCGAAGCTTGCGGTTGGCAACAGCTGGTAGTGTCTTTTTCAGCGAAAATCGCGCCCCACCGGGCTGCGGAATTCCGCGTGTGGCCATGGGGTACGGAACCAAAATGCAACAACATCAAAATCCTGTCAAAAGCGTGCGGGGCCTGGAAGAGGCTTCGAGCCCTGCACACCATTCCGGCCTGCAGGAGCAGTTGGCCCCCCACGAAAACGTTCTCGCGGTGTTCCCGGTTGACCTGAACCCGCAGCTGCAATTTGCGTCGGGCAGTGTGGCCCTGACCGACAAACGCCTGCTGGTGCGGGAGCCTGATGCCCCCGCCGGCCACCCCTGGCAGGTGTGGCCGTTGGACGGCACACTGGCGTTGCGCCAGTTTGACCATGGCGGTATTGGCACGGTCGAACTCCACGATGCCACCCGGCGTCTGGCAACCTGGCGTTACACCTTGCGTATGCACGACCAGGCACTGCGCCTGGTGCAACTGTTCGACCAGCAGTTGGCCGGCCTGCAGGC
>JAGOEY010000006.1:0-17659 GCA_017997515.1 Burkholderiaceae bacterium
GCGCCGGAATCGGGTCGAGCACATAGGCAATCTGGCGCAGCACCCGGCCCGACGCCACATCCATTGCGGTAATGCGGCAGGGGCCTCCCACGGCACCGATGCGCGGCAGCGGGCCGTCCTGGATCAGGGCGTCTTCCATGGCCAACCAGGCGGTGCGCCCGTCAGGTGTGAGCGCCAGGCCTTCCAGCGTCTGGTTGTCGCGCGGCCCGGTGCCGCCGCCCAGGTTGGCGTCGAACATGGCGGGCAGGGTGATGTTGCGCACCCAGCGGCCATCGGGCTGGCTCTCATGCAGCGCGGGGCCCATACCCCGGGTGACTGTGCCTTCGCTTGTCCACAGGAGGTTGCCGCCCGGCAACCAGCGGATGGCTTCGGGGTCGGGCACTTCCTCGTGGGCTTGGGCGCGGCGGCTGTTGGGGAAGGGGCTGCCATCGGCCCGCAGCAGGGGCGTGACGCTGTGCAGCACCGGGGTGCCCAGGCCGGTTGCGGTCAGTGCAATACGTGCGGTGTAGAAACGTGCCGGGTTCAGCTGCGAGCGGTCATCACTGACCAGTACATACAGGCCGCTGGCCGGGTCGTAGTCAATGCCCGACAGCCCGCCCACCACCGTGCCCTGAAAGTCCATCCGGTGCGGCAGCGTGGCCTCGCCGATCAAGCGCAGGCGGGGGGTGTTGCTTGTGCCGGAGGGGATTTTGTTGCCTGTAGCAGGCGGCGGCTGGCCACAACCCACCAGGCCGAACAGACCCGCCCCCAGCAGGGCGCGGCGTGTGAGGGCGTTTGTCATGGCGGGGAGTTTATGCGGCGTGGTGGCGGCGCTGATGCCAGGAATTTACAAGAAAATGGCCTCTGCTGCCCTGTTTATAAGCGCATACAGCTATTAAATTCATAGTAAAAGCTGTCCTCGGCTGGTGTGGCTGGCCTGCCCCGGGGCCTGTGCTGGGCGGCGGCGGATGTATTTGTGCAACGCGGTGTGCGGTATTTGCACATTTCTGCGTGAATTAGGCGCAAAGGGTTGTTGACAGTCCGAAGTATCTTTGACAGAATCGTGGGCTTCGCTTGAAAGAGCGTAAGTTCTTGCCCAATAAGATGCGTTGTGAATGGTTTGCAGCGCGGACGACGGGCCCAAGACTGACTAGGTGGCTGGCTATGAAGCTGGTTTACCCGGTACAAGTTGGGAATATTGAAAAATGATCCAGACAGAATCTCGGTTAGAGGTTGCCGACAATACCGGCGCTAAATCCGTCCTGTGCATCAAGGTGCTCGGCGGTTCCAAGCGTCGCTATGCAAGCGTTGGCGACATCATCAAGGTGAGCATTAAAGAAGCTGCTCCGCGCGGTCGCGTCAAAAAAGGCGAGATCTACAGTGCGGTGGTGGTTCGTACAGCCAAGGGCATCCGCCGTGGCGATGGCTCCCTCGTCAAATTCGACGGCAACGCAGCAGTGTTGCTCAATGCAAAGCTGGAGCCTATCGGCACCCGTATCTTTGGACCCGTGACGCGTGAACTGCGTACCGAAAAGTTCATGAAGATCGTGTCCCTGGCTCCTGAAGTTCTTTAAGGACGTGCCATGAACAAGATTCGCAAGGGCGACCAAATCATCGTGCTCGCTGGGCGCGACAAGGGCAAGCGTGGCACCGTCACGCTGCGCAAGGATGATTCCTACATTCTGGTGGATGGCATCAACCTGGTGAAGAAACACGCCAAGCCAAACCCCCTGAAGGGAACAACAGGCGGGATCATCGAAAAGGCCATGCCGATTCACCAGTCCAACGTGGCGATTTTTAACGCTGCTACGGGCAAGGCTGACCGCGTGGGCATCAAGCTGCAAGCTGACGGCAAGCGCGTTCGCGTCTTCAAGTCCAGCGGCGAAGAAATCAAGGTGGCCTAAAAGGTATCGATATGGCACGACTCCAACAACACTATCGCGAAAAAGTAGTTCCCGAACTCACTGAGAAGTTCGGCTACAAGTCACCCATGCAGGTGCCGCGCCTGACCAAGATCACACTCAATATGGGTGTGAGCGAGGCAGTTTCCGACAAGAAGGTCATGGACAACGCTGTGTCCGACCTGACCAAGATCGCTGGCCAAAAGCCTGTGGTGACCTTGGCCAAGAAGGCTATCGCCGGTTTCAAGATCCGCGAAGGCCAGGCCATTGGTTGCATGGTCACGCTGCGTGGCGTGCGCATGTACGAATTCCTGGATCGTTTCGTCACCGTGGCTTTGCCCCGTGTACGTGACTTCCGTGGTATCTCTGGTCGCGCTTTCGATGGCCGTGGTAACTACAACATCGGCGTGAAAGAGCAGATCATTTTCCCGGAAATTGAGTACGACAAGGTTGATGCCTTGCGCGGTCTCAATATCAGCATCACCACGACGGCCAAGAACGACGAAGAGTGCAAGGCACTGCTCGCCGGTTTCAAGTTCCCGTTCAAGAACTGAGGTCATCCATGGCTAAACAAGCTTTGATCCAACGCGAACTCAAGCGCGAAAAACTGGCAGCCAAGTTTGCGGTGAAATACGCAGAACTGAAGGCAGCTGCCAATGACCAGAAGCGCAGCGAAGAAGAGCGCGCAGAAGCCCGTCTGGGTCTGCAAAAGATTCCACGCAACGCGAACCCCACGCGTCAGCGCAACCGTTGTGCGATCACCGGTCGTCCTCGCGGAACATTCCGCCAGTTCGGCTTGGCTCGCGCCAAGATTCGTGAACTGGCTTTTGCTGGCGACATCCCTGGTGTCACCAAGGCCAGCTGGTAAGCAGGCAGGAGATTAAACATGAGCATGAGTGATCCCATTGCCGACTTGCTGACACGCATCCGCAATGCACAAATGGTGGCCAAGCCCACCGTGTCGGTGCCATCTTCCAAAGTGAAGATTGCAATTGCGCAGGTGCTGCAAGACGAAGGCTACATTGACGGCTTCAAGGTGAAAACCGAAGACGGCAAATCCGAACTTGAAATTGCCCTGAAGTACTACGCTGGCCGTCCGGTCATCGAACGTATCGAACGCGTGAGCCGCCCTGGTCTGCGTATTTACAAGGGCCGCGATGCCATTCCCCAAGTCATGAACGGCCTGGGTGTTGCAATCGTGACGACGCCGCAAGGTGTGATGACTGATCGCAAAGCGCGCGCTACCGGTGTCGGTGGTGAAGTGCTCTGCTACGTGGCTTAACCCGCGGCATTGAAGGAGAAACTGAAATGTCCCGTGTAGGAAAAATGCCGATCACCATCCCCGCAGGCGTGGATGTGTCGATCAAAGACGACCAGATCAATGTCAAGGGTACGGGCGGCGCTTTGTCGCAAGTCCGCCATAACTTGGTCAATGTGTCCAACAACGACGGCAAGCTCAGCTTTGAGCCTGCCAACGACTCCCGCGAAGCCAATGCCATGAGCGGCACGCTGCGCCAGCTGGTCAACAACATGGTTGTTGGCGTCAGCAAGGGTTTCGAGAAGAAGTTGAACTTGGTGGGTGTGGGTTACAAGGCCCAGGCACAAGGCACCAAGCTGAACCTGACGGTGGGTTATTCGCATCCGGTCAACAAGGAAATGCCAGCTGGCATTACCGTGGCCACGCCAACCCCCACTGAAGTGATCATCAAGGGTGCCGACCGCCAACGTGTGGGCCAGGTAGCCGCTGAGATTCGTGCGATTCGTCCCCCAGAGCCTTACAAGGGCAAGGGCATCCGTTATTCGGATGAGAAGATCACGATCAAAGAAACCAAGAAGAAGTAAGGGGCAGCACCATGTTGACCAAGAAACAACAACGTCTTCGCCGGTCCCGTCAGACGCGCATCCGCATTGCCATGCAAGGTGTCGCGCGCCTGACCGTCAACCGTACCAACCTGCATATCTATGCAACCGTCATTTCCGGCGACGGCAGCAAAGTGCTGGCCACCGTGTCCACGGCCCAAGCCGACGTTCGCACGTCGCTGGGTGGTTCGGGCAAGGGCGGCAGCGCAGCAGCAGCCACGGTGATTGGCAAGCTGATCGCCGAAAAAGCAAAAGCAGCTGGCGTTGAAAAGGTTGCATTTGACCGTGCTGGTTTCGCATACCACGGTCGCGTCAAGGCTTTGGCCGACGCGGCACGTGAAGCTGGCCTGCAGTTCTAAGCGGAGCGGAATAAAAAATGGCTAAATTTACACCCAAAGCGCAGAGTGACGGTCCAGAAGACGGCATGCGCGAGAAGATGATTGCGGTGAACCGCGTCACCAAAGTGGTCAAGGGCGGTCGTATTCTCGGCTTTGCTGCACTGACCGTGGTTGGCGACGGCGATGGCCGCATCGGCATGGGCAAGGGCAAGTCGAAAGAAGTGCCTGCTGCTGTGCAAAAAGCAATGGAAGAAGCCCGCCGCAATCTGGTGAAGGTCTCGTTGAAGAACGGCACCATCCACCACCGCGTTGAAGGCCACCATGGCGCTGCCAACGTGCTCATGATGCCAGCCCCCAAGGGTACCGGCATCATCGCAGGCGGCCCCATGCGCGCTGTGTTCGAAGTGATGGGTATCACCGACATCGTCGCCAAGAGCCACGGCTCTTCCAACCCTTACAACATGGTTCGCGCCACGTTGGATGCACTGCGCAACTGCACCACGGCTGCTGACGTGGCCAGCAAGCGCGGCAAGTCGGTCGAAGACATCTTCGCCTGATCCTGGAGCCAAACATGACGACCCCTAATAAAGTCACAGTCCAACTGGTGCGTAGCCCCATTGGAACCAAAGAATCGCACCGCGCCACTGTCCGTGGCCTGGGCTTGCGCAAGCTCAACAGCACGAGCGAACTGCAAGACACCCCTGAGGTGCGCGGCATGATTAACAAGATCAGTTATCTGGTCAAAGTGCTCTGAGAGGTTGATGATGGAACTCAATGGCATCAAGCCCGCAGACGGCGCTAAGCACTACAAACGCCGTGTTGGTCGTGGTATCGGTTCTGGCCTCGGCAAAACCGCTGGCCGTGGTCACAAGGGCCAGAAGTCTCGCTCGGGCGGCTACCACAAGGTAGGTTTTGAAGGCGGCCAAATGCCCCTGCAACGCCGCTTGCCCAAGCGTGGTTTTAAATCGCATCTGCTGCAATTCAACGCTGAAATCACTTTGACAACGCTCGAAAAGTTGGGCGCTGCTGAGGTGGACGTTTTGACCCTGAAGCAAGCTGGCCTGGTGGGTCAGTTGGCCAAGGTGATCAAGGTCGTTAACACGGGTTCGCTCAGCAAAGCTGTCAAGCTGACCGGTATCGGCGCAACCGCTGGTGCCAAGGCTGCTGTTGAAGCGGCTGGCGGCAGCTTCGCCTGATCATCTTGTTGAAAGAGAACCACAGTGGCTACTAGCGCAGCACAAGTTGCAAAGACCGGGAAGTTTGGTGATTTGCGTCGCCGGCTGGTCTTTTTGCTGTTGGCGCTGGTTGTTTACCGCGTCGGTGCACACATTCCAGTTCCTGGAATTGACCCTGCCCAGCTGCAGGCACTGTTTAACGGCCAACAAGGCGGCATCCTGAACCTGTTCAACATGTTCTCGGGTGGTGCGTTGTCCCGCTTTACTGTGTTTGCGCTGGGGATCATGCCGTACATCTCGGCATCGATCATCATGCAGTTGCTGACTTACGTTGTCCCTACCTTCGAATCCATGAAGAAAGAGGGTGAGTCCGGCCGCCGCAAGATCACGCAGTACACACGGTATGGCACGTTGGGCCTGGCCTTGTTCCAGTCGATGGGTATTGCCATCGCACTGGAAAGCTCTGCCGGTCTGGTGCTGAACCCCGGTTTCGGCTTCCGCCTGACTGCAGTGGTCAGCCTGACTGCCGGCACCATGTTCCTGATGTGGCTGGGTGAGCAGATTACAGAGCGTGGTTTGGGTAACGGTATCTCGATCCTGATTTTTGCAGGCATCGCTGCTGGTTTGCCAAGTGCTGTGGGTGGTTTGCTGGAACTGGTGCGTACGGGTGCAATGAGCATCATCGTGGCACTGATCATCGTGATTGCCATTGCTTTGGTGACCTACTTTGTGGTGTTCGTCGAACGTGGTCAGCGCAAGATTCTGGTGAACTATGCAAGGCGTCAGGTCGGCAACAAGGTGTATGGTGGGCAATCGTCGCACCTGCCTTTGAAGCTGAACATGGCAGGTGTGATCCCTCCCATCTTTGCATCTTCTATAATCTTGCTTCCTGCAACGGTGGTGAACTGGTTCAGTGCCAGTGAATCCATGCGGTGGCTGAAGGACATCTCCAGTGCGTTGACCCCTGGTCAGCCTATTTATGTGATGTTCTACGCTGCAGCGATCGTGTTTTTCTGCTTCTTCTACACGGCTCTTGTGTTCAATAGCCGCGAAACAGCAGACAACCTGAAGAAAAGTGGTGCGTTCATTCCTGGTATTCGGCCAGGTGACCAAACCGCCAAGTACATCGACAAGATTCTGGTTCGCCTGACTTTGGCTGGCGCTATCTACATCACGTTGGTGTGCCTGTTGCCGGAATTCCTGATCTTGAAGTACAACGTGCCGTTTTATTTCGGTGGTACATCGCTGTTGATTATTGTGGTGGTCACCATGGACTTCATGGCCCAGGTGCAGAACTACATGATGTCTCAGCAGTACGAGTCGTTGTTGAAGAAGGCCAATTTCAAGACCTCACCAGGCAACTGAGTTGAGATTGTTCTGGTGGCAAGTTAACGGTTGATTTGGCGCCCTTCGACTTGTCGCGGGCACGGATCGTGTTTCGCGCCAAGTGCGTTGCGATAGTCGCAACGGGGCAAAAATTTTAGGAGAAATGAAATGAGAGTTTCGGCTTCGGTCAAGAAAATCTGCCGCAACTGCAAGATCATCCGCCGCAAAGGTGTGGTGCGCGTGATCTGCACGGACCAGCGCCATAAACAGCGCCAAGGTTGATTGAAAGTTAAAGAGGACGCATATGGCACGTATCGCTGGCATTAATATTCCGCCGCACAAGCATGCTGAAATTGGCTTGACCGCCATTTTTGGTATCGGTCGCACCCGCGCTCGCAAAATCTGCGAAGCCACAGGCATTGCTTATTCCAAGAAGATCAAAGATCTGACGGATGGCGATCTTGAAAAGATCCGCGACCAAATCGCGGAGTTCACGATTGAGGGTGATCTGCGTCGCGAGACAACGATGAACATCAAGCGTTTGATGGACATCGGCTGCTACCGCGGCTTCCGTCATCGCCGTGGCCTGCCGATGCGTGGTCAACGCACCCGCACCAATGCACGTACCCGCAAGGGCCCGCGCAAAGCTGCTGCGTCTTTGAAGAAATAAAAGGGATTGAGAGACCACTATGGCAAAACCCGGTAACAGCGCAGCACAACGTGTTCGCAAGAAGGTTCGCAAGAACGTGTCGGACGGCGTTGCACACGTGCACGCATCGTTCAACAACACCATCATCACGATCACTGATCGCCAAGGCAATGCACTCTCGTGGGCATCGTCTGGTGGTCAAGGTTTCAAGGGCTCACGCAAGTCCACCCCCTTTGCTGCCCAGGTAGCATCGGAAGTGGCCGGTCGTGCCGCCATTGAACAGGGCATCAAGAACCTGGACGTCGAGATCAAGGGCCCAGGTCCTGGTCGCGAGTCTTCGGTGCGTGCTCTGGGCGCTCTGGGCATCCGTATCACGTCGATCGCCGACGTGACACCCGTGCCACACAACGGTTGCCGCCCACAAAAACGCCGCCGCATCTAATCGCCTCGCGATTGGGTACAGCTGGCATTCGATTTCATTTATTGAAGCCCACCGCCAGCCTCTGCTTGCAAAGGCTGGCTCCCGCATGTAAGTGCGGCAGATGATTTAAAGGACACAACGTGGCACGTTACCTCGGCCCCAAAGCCAAACTTTCCCGCCGTGAAGGCACCGACCTGTTCCTGAAGAGCGCACGCCGCTCGATCAGCGACAAGGCCAAATTCGACTCCAAGCCTGGTCAGCACGGCCGCACCTCGGGTGCCCGCACGTCTGACTTCGGTCTGCAACTGCGTGAAAAGCAGAAGGTCAAGCGCATGTACGGCGTGCTGGAAAAACAATTCCGCCGCTACTTCGAAGAAGCTGACCGCCGCAAGGGCAACACCGGTGCCAACCTGTTGTTCCTGTTGGAGTCCCGTCTGGACAACGTGGTGTACCGCATGGGCTTCGGCTCGACGCGTGCAGAAGCCCGTCAGATGGTGTCGCACAAGGCGATCACGGTGAACGGCAAGTCGGTCAACATCCCTTCGTACCTGGTGAAAACCGGTGACGTGGTGGCAGTGCGCGAAAAGTCGAAGAAGCAAAACCGCATTGTTGAAGCGCTGCAACTGGCCCAGCAAGTTGGCATGCCAGCCTGGGTGGAAGTGGACTTGGCCAAGGCTGAAGGCGTGTTCAAGAAGGTTCCTGACCGCGATGAGTTCGGTTCGGACATCAACGAATCCCTGATCGTCGAACTGTATTCCCGCTAAGTAAAGTGATCCACGGGCTGGCTTCGAGCCTGGCCGTGGATCCCATTTTCGTTCCTGAACCGCGAGGCATCGCGGTGCAGGTGCTTCATCAGCCTTACCGGTGTAACGAGCTGGGGGCATTGAGAGGAAGTCTGCATGCAAACAAATTTGCTGAAACCCAAAGCTATCACCGTTGAGCAGCTGGGCCTGAACCGGGCCAAGGTCGCACTGGAGCCTTTCGAGCGTGGTTACGGCCATACGCTGGGTAACGCCATCCGCCGCGTGCTGCTGTCGTCCATGGTGGGGTACGCAGCGACAGAAGTCACCATTGCAGGTGTTCTGCACGAGTACTCGTCCATTGACGGCGTGCAGGAAGATGTTGTCAACATCCTGCTGAACCTGAAGGGTGTGGTCTTCAAGCTGCACAACCGTGACGAAGTGACCCTGAGCCTGCGCAAAGACGGCGAAGGTGTTGTGACGGCCGCTGATATACAGACGCCCCATGACGTGGAAATCATCAACCCTGATCACATCATTGCCACGCTGTCGCAAGGCGGCAAGCTGGACATGCAGATCAAGGTGGAAAAAGGCCGTGGTTATGTGCCCGGCAGCATGCGCCGTTACGGCGACGAGCCCACCAAGTCGATTGGCCGTATCGTGCTGGATGCATCGTTCTCGCCCGTCAAGCGTGTGAGCTACACGGTTGAAAGCGCGCGTGTTGAGCAACGTACCGATCTGGACAAGCTGGTTGTCGAAATCGAAACCAACGGTGCCATTTCTGCGGAAGATGCAGTGCGTGCTTCTGCCAAGATCCTGGTGGAACAACTGGCTGTGTTTGCTCAGCTCGAAGGTGGTGACCTGCCATCATTTGAGCCACAAGCTGCACGCGGCAATACGCCGTTCGACCCGATTCTGCTGCGTCCTGTCGATGAGCTGGAACTCACGGTTCGTTCTGCCAACTGCCTGAAGGCCGAAAACATCTACTACATCGGTGACCTGATTCAGCGCACCGAAAATGAGCTGCTCAAGACCCCGAATCTGGGTCGCAAGTCGCTCAATGAAATCAAGGAAGTGCTGGCTTCGCGCGGCTTGACGCTGGGCATGAAGCTGGAGAGCTGGCCACCGGCTGGTCTCGATAAGCGCTGAAATAGGCACACCCCCGAAGCGCCTTTGGCGCTTTCCCCCTTGCAGGGGGCGATACCAGCGGCCTGGCAAAGCCAGTTCCGCGGTATCTCTTGAAGGAAGGGATGTGCACACTGAAATAGCTTGTGAAAGCTATAATGTTGGGTTCCTCTTTGGGGAACAGTGCATTGGGCAGTACCTGATCCGGCTGCCCGATTTAATTTAAATGAAAAGGTAAGCACCATGCGCCACGGACACGGACTCCGCAAACTCAACCGCACCAGCTCGCACCGCCTTGCGATGCTGCAAAACATGATGAACTCGCTCATCGAGCATGAAGTCATCAAGACCACGGTTCCCAAGGCCAAAGAACTGCGCCGCGTCATCGAACCGATGATCACGCTGGCCAAGACCCCTACGCTGGCCAACCGCCGCCTGGCCTTTGACCGCCTGCGCAGCCGCGACAGCGTGACCAAGCTCTTCAACGATCTGGGCCCCCGTTTCCAGACCCGTCCTGGTGGCTACACACGTATCCTGAAGATGGGCTTCCGCGTGGGTGACAACGCACCTATGGCGCTGGTCGAATTGGTCGACCGTGCAGAAGTTTCTGCACCAGAAGCTGACAAAGCCGCATAAATAGGCTATAATCTATCTCTTACCGCGCGATGGAGCAGCCTGGTAGCTCGTTGGGCTCATAACCCAAAGGTCGTAGGTTCAAATCCTACTCGCGCAACCAACATGGCTTTACGGCCACTACAAAAACCGCCACACAGCAATGTGTGGCGGTTTTTGTTTTTACGGTGTCAGGTGGCCTTCAGCCATTGCGTGGCGGCATGGATACACAGGCCTACCAGCCCACCCACCAGCGTGCCATTGATACGGATGAACTGCAGGTCGCGCCCGATGTTGCGTTCCAGTTCATTGGTCAATTCCGTCGCATTCCAGTCCTGGATGCGGTGCACGATGTAGCTGCGGATGTCTTCGCGGTAACGCTCAATGGGCACCGGCGCTGCGGCGAGGATCTGCGCATTGATCCATGCCTGTATGTCCGTATCCGCTTGCAGCTGTTTTCCGAGGGTGAGTGCCATCCCGGTGATACGTGCACGGATGGATGAATCCTCTTTGTCCAAATCGTGCTGCAACCATGTTTGCAGCGACTGCCAGAGTCCATACACGTGGGCGTTGAAGGCAGGGTGGGCCAGTAATTGATCACGGATGGCTTCACCTTTGACCTGGAATTCCGGGTCTTCCTTGAGGCGCTGCGTAAAACCCGCCATCAGGCCGTCAAACCGCAGGCGCAGGATGTGTTGCGGGTCTTCTGCCATCTCGATGATGGTGCGCGCGACGGCTGCCACGATCTTGCGGGTGGCCATCTTGGCCGCAATGTTGTCGAGCCCTACATAACGCAGCCCTTTGACTTCGCGTGCAATGGCTTCGGTCAGTTCAGTCTGCAGGTTTTCACTCTGCAGCAAGGTCGCCACCTGCAGCAGCAGGTCGTCCAGCAACGCCTGGTGGCGGCCGCCTACCGTGAGGGTGTCCAGCACCTGCCCCGCAAGTTGCGAGACATCGATTTTCTGCAGCCCTGCAGACGCCGCCTGGCGGATGAATTCCCGTGCCCGGTCATCGTCCAGCGCGTGCAGGCCATACCGTGCGGCTACCACCAGATGCTGGCCGGTGGTCGCGGCATTCTCCGGCTGCACCAGCCAGTGGGCCAGTGTGCCCGCAGGATCAAAACTGCGGATCTTGTCGAGCAACTGCGGAGTGCCCAAGAAGTTGTCGCAGATAAAACTCGCCAGATTTTCGCCAATACGGTCCTTGTTCTTCGGAATGATGGCGGTGTGGGGAATCGGCAGACCCAGCGGATGGCGAAACAGCGCTACCACCGCAAACCAGTCGGCAATGGCACCCACCATCGCCGCTTCTGAAAATGCCGCCACATAAGCCCAGGCCGGATGGCGCTGTTCCATGGCCACGGCCAGGACATACAGCGCGCCTGCGCCACACAGCAGCGCCAGCGCAATACCTTTCATCCGTGCCAGGCGCTGGGCCTGCAGAACCGATTCAGCCATGCGGGGCGGGCTGGACCACAGCGGGTTGCACGTCCACCAGGCAGTCGTAGAACGTGGGCGCGCGGCCCAGGTCGGTCAGCCGCTGGCTTGTGAGCTGGTTGACATTGGTGCCGTCCACACCCAGCTTGCGCCACCAGATACCCAGGCCATGCACCACACCGTGCCGGGCGCGGCTGGACACCTTGGCCTTACACACGTGTTCCCCCCGGCTGTTGAACACCCGCACCAGCATGCCGGACGTGATGCCACGGACTTCGGCGTCTGCCGCGCAGATCTCCAGCAGCGGTTCCCCTTCGATGTCGCGCAGGCTTTTCACATTCACGAAGCTGGAGTTGAGAAAGTTGCGTGCAGGCGGTGAAATCATGGCCAGCGGGTAGGCGCCGGGTGCTCCCGCGGGTTCGTAGTTGGGCAGGTAGTCCGGCACGCCGTCCAGCCCTTGTGCTGCCAGCCGTGCGCTGAAGAACTCACACTTACCAGATGGCGTCGGAAACCCGCCTTCGGCAAACGGTGCCTCGGGCAGGGACAGGCTGGCAAACCCCCGCTCCAGCAACTGCTTGAAATCCACCTTGTCGCCATAAGCCTGCCGGCACAGTGTGGTGTCGTCGTCGGCAAAACACGGGTCGGTGAAGCCCATACGCTGCGCCAGCGCCCGGAACACCGCGGTGTTTGGCCAAGCCCCACCCACCGGCGCAATGGCGGGCCGGTTCAGCAGCACATCGGTGTGGCCATAGGCGACGTGTACGTCCCAGTGCTCCAGCTGGGTGGTGGCGGGCAGAACATAGTCGGCGTAATCCACAGTGTCGGTCTGGAAGTGCTCCAGCACCACGGTGAACAGGTCTTCGCGCGCAAACCCGGCAACCACTTTGGCAGACTCGGGTGCCACCGCCACCGGGTTGCTGTTGTAGACCACCACGGCGTCGATACGCGGGCCAAACTCCGGTGATGCCGCACGCAGCAGATCATCCCCAATCGTGGACATGTTGATGGTGCGGGGCAGGGGGCCCGGGACCAGATCCGGCCGCTGTAATGCCGCACGGTCCACCGGAAAATGGCCGGAGCTCGACAACAGCATGCCACCCGCCCGGTGCCGCCAGGCCCCCGTCAGCGCGGGCAGGCAAGCCACCGCCCGGGTCGCATTACCACCGCCACGGGCACGCTGCATGCCGTAGTTCAGTCGGATGGCGGCGGGCTGCGTGGTGCCGTAGTCGCGTGCCAGTGTGCGGATTTGTTCGGCAGGAATGCCGCAGACCACCGCCGCCCGCTCCGGGCTCCATTGCAAGGCCCGCGCCCGCAGTGCGTCCCAGCCCAGGGTGTGCTGGGCAATGTAGTCGTGGTCGAGCCAGTCGTGGGTGACCAGCTCATGCACCAGCGCCAGTGCCAGCGCCGCATCGGTGCCTGGCAGCAGGGCGATGTGTTCATGGCATTTGTCGGCGGTCTCGGTCTTGCGCGGGTCGATACACACCAGCCGTGCGCCGTTGCGTTTGGCCTGCTGGGCGTAGCGCCAGAAGTGGAGGTTGCTGGCAATCGAGTTGCTGCCCCAGACCAGGATCAGCTGTGCTTCGGCGAAATGCTCCACCTTCATGCCGACCTTGCCGCCCAGCGTCTGCACCAGCCCTTCGGCCCCCGCTGATGCACAGATGGTGCGGTCCAGCAACGATGCCCCCAGCCGGTGGAAAAACCGCCGGTCCATACTTTCGCCCTGCACCAGCCCCATGGTGCCGGCGTAGCTGTACGGCAGGATGGCCTGCGGGTCACGTGCCGCAATGGCACCCAGCCGGGCGGCAATATCGGCCAAAGCAGCATCCCAGCTGACCTGCTCGAACTGGCCCGAACCCTTGGGGCCCACCCGTTTGAGCGGGTGCAGGAGCCGTTCGGGGTGGTAGGTGCGCTCGGTGTAACGCGACACCTTGGTGCACAGCACACCATCGGTATGCGGGTGTGCCGGGTTGCCTTGCACCTTCAGCGCCACGCCATTGGCTACGGTGGTGACCAAGGAGCAGGTGTCCGGGCAGTCGTGGGGGCAGGCCCCCACGGTGTGTTGTGTGCCTGCATCAGCCGGATGTTCGTGACCACGTTCCAAAAGTTTCATGTATTGTTACCAAAAGAATCATTGCCCCACCTAACCCAGAGCACACCACCATGCCCCTGCTGCCCCGCCCGCTGACCCGCCGCCAATTCTCCGTCGCCACCGGCGCTGCCCTGGTAGGCGCATCGCGCATATCACTCGCCCAGGGGGAGGACAAGATCATTGTGGGCCAGTCGGCCCCGTTCACTGGGCCTGCTGCGCAGCTGGGTATCCAGTTTTACCAGGGGGCCAAGCTGCATTTTGACCGGGTCAACGCCCAGGGCGGCGGCCTGCGTCCGATTGAAATCCGCAACCTGGACGACGGCTACGAGCCCGAACGCTGCGCCGAGAACACCCGCAAATTCATCGACGACGACGTGCTGGCACTGTTCGGCTACATCGGCACCCCTACCAGCCTGGCGGCGCTGCCTTTGGCGGTGAAGGCGCGGGTGCCGTTTTTTGCCCCCTTCACCGGGGCCATGTCGCTGCGCGAACCGTTCCACCGCAACGTGTTCCATGTGCGTGCGTCGTACAACGACGAAACGGCGCTCATCGTGAAACAGCTCACCGAACTGGGCTTGAAGAAAATTGCGGTGTTCTACCAGAACGACGCCTATGGCAAGGCCGGCCTCGACGGCGTGACCCTGGCCCTGGCCGCACAAAACCTCAAACCGGTGGCGCTGGCCACGGTGGAGCGTAATTCGGTCGATGTGGCCGCTGCAGTGCAGAAACTGGTGGCGGCCGCTCCCGACGCGGTGGTGCAGGTCAGTGCCTACAAGTCGTGTGCAGCCTTTGTGCGGGCGGCACGCAAGGCCGGGTATGGCGGCACTTTCTACAACGTGTCTTTTGTGGGCACCCAGGCGCTGGCCGACGAGCTGGGCAAGGACGGTGCCGGTGTGGTGGTCACCCAGGTGGTGCCTTCGCCCTACACCACCACCCACCCGCTGGCGCGCGAGTTTCTGGATGCCATCAAAAAATCCGGCGGTACCGTGCAGCCCAACTACTCCAGCATGGAGGGGTACCTGGCCGCCCGCATTTTTGTGGAAGGCCTGCGCAACGGCGGTGGCAAGGGCTCGCGTGACGGCCTCATCAACGGGCTGGAGTCGCGTGGCAACCAGCCTCTGAGCGGGTTTGCCGTGTCGTTTGGCCCCACCGACCACGTGGCGTCGAATTTTGTGGCGCTGTCGATGCTCAAGGGCGACGGCACCGTGCGCAGCTAACGCTCTAAACTGCAGTCCTGCCATGCAACCAGGACTGCCTTATGAAGACCCCCGACGCCAGCGCCAACACCATTGACTCCATCGTTGCGCAGTCGGCTGGTATTGCCGCCATCCGGCGCGACATCCATGCCCACCCCGAGCTGTGTTTTGAAGAGGTGCGTACCGCCGACATCGTGGCGCAGAAGCTCACCGAATGGGGCATTCCCGTACACCGGGGGCTGGGCAAAACCGGTGTGGTCGGCATCGTCAAGGCGGGTACCTCGCCCCGTGCCATTGGCCTGCGGGCTGACATGGACGCGCTGCCCATGCAGGAGTTCAACACCTTCACCCACGCCAGCACCATCCCCGGCAAGATGCACGGCTGCGGCCACGACGGCCACACCGCCATGCTGCTGGCAGCAGCCCAGCACCTGGCGAAGAACCGCAACTTCGACGGCACTGTGTACCTGATCTTCCAACCAGCGGAAGAGGGCGGCGGCGGCGCACGCGAGATGATGGCCGACGGCCTGTTCGAGCAGTTCCCGATGGACGCCGTGTTTGGCATGCACAACTGGTCGGGTGCCAAGGTCGGCCAGTTTGCGGTCAGCCCCGGCCCTGTGATGGGCTCCAGCAACGAGTTCAAGGTCACCATCCGCGGCAAAGGCAGCCACGCCGCGCTGCCACACAACGGCATCGACCCGGTGCCGATTGCCTGCCAGATGGTGCAGGCCTTCCAGACCATCATCAGCCGCAACAAGAAGCCAGTGGACGCCGCCGTCATCTCCGTCACCATGATCCACGCCGGTGAGGCCACCAACGTTGTGCCCGACAGCTGCGAGCTGCAGGGCACCGTGCGCACCTTCTCGCTGGAGGTGCTGGACCTGATCGAGCGGCGTATGCGCCAGGTGGCCGAACACGTCTGCGCCGCCCACGACGCGCAATGTGACTTCCAGTTCCACCGCAACTACCCACCCACCATCAACCACGCCAAAGAGGCCGCGTTTGCGCGTGCGGTGATGGTCAGCATCGTCGGCGAGTCCAACGTGCTGCCGCAGGAGCCCACCATGGGCGCGGAGGACTTCTCCTTCATGCTGCAGGCCAAACCCGGGGCCTATGTGTTCCTCGACAACGGCGACGGCAGCCACCGCGACATCGGCCACGGCGGCGGCCCCTGCATGATCCACAACCCGAGTTACGACTTCAACGACGCCCTTATCCCGCTGGGTGGCACCTACTGGGTGCGGCTGGCCGAGGCCTGGCTGGCACCGGGTGTGAACGTCCCCGTCGCTGCGTCCGCTGCTTGAAGCCAAAATTCATGGTGTTTTTGGCCTCTGGCGCATATGGGGTGGTCGCAAGCCGCTATTTATTTAATAGCATTGTGCGGGCGCTTCGTAACATCCGTGACGGGTTTTCGTCCAGCGCCCGCTGGCCAAGCGCTGCGGGCTTGTTAGGTACCTTGTTTTTGCTCAGTGGCTGCGCCGACACCGGTTACTACGCGCAGTCGGTCAAGGGCCACCTGCAGCTCATGCACGCGGCTAAACCCGTCGCCACCTGGCTCGACGACCCGGCCACCCCCGCGCCGCTCAAGACCCGGCTGGCGTTGGCGCAGCGCATCCGCAGTTTTGCTGCTACCGACCTGGGCTTGCCCGACAACGCCAGTTACCACCGTTATGCCGACCTGCAGCGCAAAGCCGTGGTCTGGAACGTGGTGGCCGCGCCGCCGCTGTCGCTGAAGCTCAAGACCTGGTGTTTCCCCGTGGCGGGCTGTGTCGGGTACAGGGGGTATTTCAGCGAGGTCGACGCCCAGGCCGAAGCCGCCGCGCTGCAGGCGCAGGGCCTGGAGGTGAGTGTGTACGGTGTTCCCGCCTATTCCACACTGGGCTGGATGAACTGGGCCGGGGGCGACCCGCTGCTCAACACCTTCATCGCTTACCCTGAAGGCGAGTTGGCCCGGCTGGTCATCCACGAGCTGGCGCACCAGATGGTTTATGTGCAGGGCGACACCGCGTTCAACGAATCCTTCGCCACGGCGGTGGAGCGCATCGGCGGTGCCCGCTGGCTGGCCACCCACGCCAGTGACGCCGTGCGCCAGGAATACGCCACGCTCGACACCCGCCGCACCACCTTCCGCGCCTTGACGCGTGACACCCGCAAAGCGCTGGCCGTGGTGTACGACCCTGCAGGCCCGCTGGCGGGTGACCCTGCGGCGCAAGCGGCCCAGAAAGCCGTGGTGATGGACAACTTCCGCGCCGCCTACCAGCGCCTGCGGGTGGCGTGGGGCGCTGACAACCCCCGAACCGCGGGTTACGACGCCTGGGTGGCCCGCGCCAACAACGCCACCTTTGGCGCACAAGGTGCCTACGACGACCTGGTGCCTGGCTTTGAAGCCCTGTTTGCCCAGCTGTGTGCAGGCCGAAGTGATTGCACCGACGCCAGCGTCAGCCCGGTGTGGGCGCAGTTTTATGATGCGGTCAGGCAACTCGCCGCGCTGCCCAAAGAGACGCGGCACGAACAACTCAAAAATCTGACCACGGAGCCCCGCCCCCATGCCTGACATTCATATCCAGCGCGACCACACCCTGGGCCTGCCCGCCGCCCGCAAGATCGCCTTCCAATGGGCCGAACAGGTCGAAGAAGAGTACGGCATGGCCTGCACGTACGAAGAGGGCGATGACTGCGACACCGTGAGTTTCACCCGCTCCGGCGTCAAAGGCACATTGACCGTGCTGCCCGACCGTTTTGACCTCGACGCCCAATTGGGCTTTTTGCTCGGCGCGTTTAAGGACAAGATCGAAGGCGAAATCTCGAAGAA